>JBKJMY010000349.1:0-12204 GCA_046596115.1 Arenimonas sp. | reverse complement strand
GTGCTGGTCGCGGCCTGCCCCTGCGCGCTCGCACTCGCGGTGCCCGCCACGCTCAGCTCGGCCGTGGATGCGCTGGCGCGGCGCGGCGTGCTGGTGCTGGGCCCGGATGCGCTCGAGCGCCTGGCCGACGCCGATACCGTATTGCTCGACAAGACCGGCACACTCACTCGTGGCCGACCGACGCTGCAATTGGTCGAACTGCAGCCGGTCGAACTGCAGCCGGTCGCTCTGCGGGCGGTCGAACTCCGATCGATCGAACCGCAATCGCTCGAACTGCATCGCGGCACGCACGCGGACGCGTTGCGTATCGCCGCGTCGCTCGAACAGGACAGCCGCCATCCAATCGCCGCCGCCTTCGCTGGCCCGGTGACTGCGATGGTTGACCGCGTCCTGCATCCGGGTCTGGGCGTGGAAGCCGTGCAAGACGGCCACCACTATCGCCTCGGGCGTGCCGACTTCGCCGCGGGGCAGCCGGATGACGGTGCGATCTGGCTCGGTTGCGACGGTGCCCCGATGGCGCGCTTCGTGATCGCCGACCCACTGCGCGACGACGCCAGCGCGGCGCTTGGCAGACTGCGGGCGCTCGGTATCCATGTCGAAGTGGCGAGCGGTGACGGCGCTGAAGCCGTCGCGCAAGCCTGTGTCTCGCTGCGCATCGCCAACTGGCGCGCCCGGCTTTCACCCGACGCGAAACTCGACCGCGTGCACGCGTTGCAGGCCGCCGGCCATCGCGTGCTGGCGGTCGGCGACGGCATCAATGACGCGCCCCTGCTCGCCGGTGCCGATGTCTCGATTGCACTCGGTGCCGGCTCGGCCCTGGCACAACGCAGCGCCGACCTGCTCCTGCTTGGCGAGCGGCTGGGCCCGATCGCCGATGCGATCACGCTGGCCCGCCGCGCACGCCGCATCCTGCGCCAGAACTTCGCCTGGGCGGCCGGCTACAACCTGGTGGCGATCGCGGTCGCGGCCAGCGGCCTGGTCCATCCGGGCTGGGCCGCACTGGGCATGGCGGGCTCGTCGCTCGGCGTCACCCTCAATGCGCTGCGCGTCGGCCGCGGCAGCGCCGATGCACATCCACGGCGGCTGGGTGGTCCTGCGGATGGGCATGCGAATGGGCATGCGTCAGCGGGTGCCAACTCGTGAGGATCCTGCTCGCCCTGATCCCGATCTCGCTGGTGCTGCTTGGCATTGCGATCGCATTCTTCGCATGGGCCGTGCGCGGCGGCCAGTTCGAGGATCTCGACAGCGCCGCGCTCGACGTGCTCACCGACGACACCAAGCCGGCGCCGCCGATCGCGGAAGTTGACGCAGACGATCACCCTGCGCGCACGCACGATAGCGGGCACGACGATGCCGCTTGACCTGCTCACCCTGTCCGCCGCGTGGCTGAGCGGCCTGTTCGGCGGCGTGCATTGCCTGGCGATGTGCGGCGGGCTGGCGGTGGCCTTCGCCACCCCGCGCGGCCAGGCGCCGTTGCGCAACGCACTCCTGCTCAATGCCGGCCGGATCGGCGGTTACGTGCTTGCGGGCGCGCTGGTTGGCGCGCTCGGTGGCGCGTTGCTTGGCCTGGTGCGCACGCCAACCCTGGCGATCGTGATGCGCTCGCTGGTTGGCGCCATCCTGCTGCTCGCCGCGTGGCGGCTCTGGTTCCCGAACCGTGTGCCTGCCTTCGCCGGGCCCGGCCTGGCCGCATGGCGACGCCTGCAACCGGCGCGCGAGCGCCTGCTGGCGCGCGCAGGTCCCGCGCGACCGCTGGTGCTGGGCCTGTTCTGGGGCTGGCTGCCATGTGGCTTGAGCACCACCCTGCTCGCCGCGGCGTGGCTCGAAGCCAGCGCGCTGCATGGCGCGCTGCTGATGCTCGCCTTCGGACTGGGCACGCTTCCGCTGATGCTGGGGCTGAGCTGGAGCGGCGCGCGACTTGCGCGCCGGCTCGCTGCGCCGGGCATGCGCAAGTTGGCGGGCGCAATGGTTGCGCTGGCCGGCGTACTCACATTGGCAGCGCCATGGATCGCGCCGACTGCCGCGGCGCACACCCTGCTCGCTGCCTTGGGCTGTCGCGCGCTGGGTTGATAGTGCTGGGTTGATGGTGCTCGGCTAGCGTTAGTCGGTGCGCCCGACTTCGTGCGCGAGCGCATCCAATCGCTTCGCATCCAGGATCCGAACTTCGCGTGCGCGCACCGCGATCAGGCCGTCGTCCTGCATCTTGCCAAGCGTCCGGCTCACCGTCTCGATCACAAGGCCCAGGTAACTGGCGATGTCCTCGCGACTCATCGGCAGCAGGAACACGTCTCCGGATCGGCCAAGCGCGCGATAGCGCTCGGACAATTGATGCAGGAACACCGCCAGCCGTTCCTGCGCACTGCGCCGGCCCAAGAGTTCCACGTGCGCCTGGTGCAGGTTCATCGCCTGGCCCATGATCCGCAGCAACTGATGCTGCAGCCCCGGCACTTCGGCCGCGACCATTTCCAATTTCGACAGCGGCACTTCGCAAACATTGGCCTGGGTCAACGCGGTCGCCTCGCAGGCATGGCTGCCGGTGCCCAGCGCATCCAGGCCAAGCAGTTCGCCGGGCAAGTGGAAGCCGAGCACCTGGGCCTGGCCATTGGCGTCGAGCGCGGTGGTCTTGAATGCGCCCTCGCGGGCGACGAACAGCGAGCCGAGCGGCTGGCCGGGCCGGTACAGCGCGTCGCCAGGCTGCAAGGGGCGGCGGTTCAAAACGATATTGTCCAAGCGCTCCATGTCGGACATCCCGATCGTCGCGGGCAGGCACAGCACCTGGAGCGAGCAGCGCGAACAGCTCTGTCGTAGTTTTTCGAGATCAATCCTGCTGCCGTCGCTCATGTGCTGGTGTCATCCAATGACTTGTCGCTGCTTGGGCGCCGGGCTTTCAACGTCGTAGCCAGGTGGCCGGGTCGGCCGGGTGGCCGTCGTGCCGGAGTTCGAAATATAGCGCTGGGCGGCCCTGGCCACCTGAACTGCCGACGGTTGCGATCGCCTCGCCGGAATTCACCGTGTCCCCGGTGGATTTGAGCAGGGTGTCGTTGAAGGCATACAGGCTCATCCAGCCACCGCCATGGTCCACGATCAGCAGCAGGCCATAGCCCTTCAGCCAGTCGGCATAGGCCACGCGCCCGTCGCGGACCGCATGCACTGGCGCGCCTGCGGCACCGCCGATCAACAAGCCCTGGCTCTTGTGCCCGTCCGGCATGGTGCCGCCGTAGCCAGCCAGGACGCTGCCGGCGAGCGGCAGGCTCATTGGCCCGGACGGGATCATGGCGTTGCCCGCAGCCTTTCCCGGCGGCGTCCGCGGTGGCGGGCGACGACCCGGCGCGACCGGTCGGGGCGCGGGCTTGGGCAGCGCCGCCATCAATTTGCGCAGCTTCTCGAGCAGGGCGACGGTGCTTTTTTCATCCCGCCCGAGTGCCTGCATGCGGGCATTGCGATCGCGGTAGCGCGCGTTGAGCGAGGCCACCAGCTTGCCACGTTCGCTGCGCTGTGCAGCGAGCTGTTTCAGTTCGCCCTGGCGTTTCGCGCGCGCCTGGACCAGTGCTTGCTGCTTGCCTTCGATCTGCGACTGCACCTGGGCCAGTTCCTGCAACTGCGCGTCCAGGCTGCCGATCTTCGCGCTGCGGCTGTCCTGGAAATAGCGGTGGTAGGCCAGCACGCGGGCCAGGTCGCCGATCCGATCCTGCTCGAGCAGCAGCTTGAGTTCCTGGTGCTTGCCCAGCGCATAGGCCGAGCGAATCAAGGTGGCCAGTTCAGCGCGCTGGCGTGACAGGATGTTTTGCAGCGCAATCTTTCGTTGCCGCAAGTCGTCGAGCGCCTTGGACTGCGCGGCGATGTCGCCATCGAGCTGGGACAGGCTGCGTTGCTGCAGCGCCACTTGCCCGTCCGCCTCACGCAGCGCCTTGGCGGCGCTGTCGCGCTCGGCCTCGATGCGCTTCTGTTCGTCGGCCAGTGCCTTGATCCGGACACGGGTGTCGGACAAGGTTTTCTGTGCGGCGGCGCTCTTCTTCTGTGCCGCAGCCTTGGCGGCCACTGGGTTGTTCTGTGCCGGGTTGTTCTGCGCCGGGTTGCTCTGCGCCGGGTTGTTCTGTGCTGGCGCCACCAACGGCGCGGCAAGCAACAACAGGCAGGCCGCACACAGGGCGCCACGCAATGCCAGTGCGCGCATCGGCACTCAGCCAGACTCCAGCAGGCTGCGTCCGGTCATCGCCTCGGGCACCGGCAGGCCAAGCAGGTCGAGCAGGGTCGGCGCGATGTCACGCAAGGCGCCGCCGCTGCGCAAGCGCGCCTTGCGATCACCCACGTACACCAGCGGTACCGGGCCAACGGTGTGCGCAGTGTGCGGCTCGCCGGTCACCGGGTCGCGCATCATTTCCAGGTTGCCGTGGTCGGCGGTGACGATCATCGCGCCGCCAACGTCGTGCAAGGCTGCGCGCACTTCGCCCAATGCCACGTCCACCGCCTGCGCGGCCAGGATCGCAGCGGGCAACGAGCCGCTGTGCCCGACCATGTCCGGGTTGGCGATGTTGCACACGATCAGGTCATGGCGTTTTGCGCGGATGTCCTCGACCAGTTTTGCGGTGAGCTCGGGGCAGCTCATCTGCGGCTGCAGGTCGTAGGTCGCGACTTTCGGCGACGGGATCAGCACGCGATCCTCGCCCGGCTCGGGTGTCTCCCGGCCGCCACTCAGGAAGAAGGTCACGTGCGCATATTTTTCGGTCTCGGCGATACGCAGTTGGGTCAGGCCGTTGCGCGCGACCACCTGCGCCAGCGTGTCGTGCAGGTCGTCGGAGGCAAAGGCCACCGGTGCGGGAATCGTCGCGTCGTATTCAGTCAGGCAGACAAAGCGTGACAACGCGATCGTGCGTGGACGCTGGAAGCCCTTGAAGTCCGGCAGCACGAACGCCGAGGTCAGCTCGCGCGCACGATCAGCGCGGAAGTTCATGAACACCACCGCGTCGCCATCTTCCACCCGCGCGCCTTCGCCGATCACGGTCGGCTTGACGAACTCGTCGGTCTCGCCACGCGCATACGACGCATCAAGCGCGATCAGTGCATTGCTGGCGTATTGCTCGCCGGCGGCCTCGGTGATCACCAGATAGGCCGGCTCGACCCGCTCCCAGCGATTGTCGCGATCCATCGCGTAATAGCGACCAGTCACCGTTGCGATGCGCGCATCGCCAGCGGCGTCGCAGGCGCGCTGCAGTGCTTCGAGGCTGGCGCGCGCGGACTTGGGCGGCGTGTCGCGTCCATCGAGGAAGGCATGCACGGCAATCCGCGGCACCTTTTCGCTCGCCGCCAGGGCCAGCATCGCAACGATGTGCGCCTCATGGCTGTGCACCCCGCCCGGCGACAACAGGCCGAGCAGGTGCAGGGTGCCGCCACTGTCCCGAGCGCCCGCGCAGGCGGCCAGCAACTCGGGGTTGCTGCGAAAGCTGCCGTCCTGGATCGCTGCGTCAATCCGGGTCAGGTCTTGGTAAACGATCCGACCCGCCCCAATGTTCATGTGGCCGACTTCGGAATTGCCCATCTGGCCGTCTGGAAGGCCCACGTGCCGGCCTTCGGTATGGACCAGGGTGTGCGGGCAATCGCGCAGCAGGGCGTGCCAATTGGGCAGGTCGGCCTGGGCGATGGCGTTGTCGGCCACCTCCTCGCGATGGCCCCAGCCATCCAGGATCAGCAGCAACAGGGGCTTGGGGCGGGGTTGTGGATGGGGCACGGGGGGAGTCCTGATGACATTCGGCACGGTTCGATTGTAGCGAAGCTCGCTACAAGGCCGCTTAAACCTTTTCCGGCGCTGGGGCATCCCAACGTCCAACAACAGGGAGAAACAGCATGAGACTCACACGCAGCCGATTGTTGCTGGCCATGGTCCTCGGCCTCGCCGTCGGCACCGCGCAGGCGCACGACGACAGCGACCACGATCGCCACGGCGGCGACATCAGCCACGTCAACGGCGGCATCACCGCCGAGGCCGGCCAGGCCTATGGCGACCTCGACACCGTCAATGGCGGAATCCGCGTCGAACGGGGCGTGACCGCCGGCAAAGTGGAAACGGTCAACGGGGGCATCACCCTTGAGGACGAAACCAGCGTGAAAAGCGTCGGCACCGTCAACGGCGGCATCAAGGCCGGGCAGCGGGTGCATGTTGCCAAGGGCGCGGAAACCGTCAATGGCGGGATCAATTTCGGCTTCAACTCGTCCGTCGGCGAGGGTATTTCAACCGTCAACGGCGGCATCACGATCCAGCAGACCCAGGTCGGCGGCAAGTTGGAGACCGTCTCTGGCGACATCACGGTTGGCGCGAAGTCGGTGGTCCATGGCGGTATCCACGTCGACAAGCCGCACGGGATCTCCTGGGGCAAGTCGCGTACGCCGCGTATCGTGATCGGCCCCAATGCCGTGGTCGATGGTGAGCTGCGCTTCGACCGCACGGTCGAGCTGTTCGTGCATCCCAGCGCCAAGGTCGGCCCGATCACCGGCGCGACCGCGCAGAGCTGGACCACTTCGCTGCCTGCGCGCAACTGAGTGACCCGGCGCCAACGCCCGGCGGGACGACCGCCTGGCGCCGGTTCTGTTCAATTGTGGGACGGAACTGACCCCGTTCACGGGCGTGACGGAACCGGGCCCATTCAGGGGCGTGACGGAACCGGCCCCGTTCAGGGCGTGACGGAACCGGGGCCGTTCAGCGGGAACGGGTCGGAGCCTTAGCGTTCATACTGCCGGTATCCGACTGGAGACCCGCATGACCCATTCCGGCACGTCCCTGTTCCGCCTGCCCGCCACCGCGTTGCTGGTGCTCGCACTTTCTGCCTGCCAGCACGACCAGGCCGAACGCGGCGCCCCGCACGCCCTGTCGAGCGCCGATGACGCGTCGATCGCCACCACCGAAGCCTCACTGGTCGCAGCCAACGAACAGGCCGGCCACGCGTTCGGCCCGGAGATCTCCGCCGAGGACTTCTCCGCCCATATCCGCGTCCTTGCGTCGGACGAATTCGGCGGCCGCCAGCCCGGAAGTGCCGGCGAAGACAAGACGGTCGGCTACCTGCGCGAACAACTCCTGCGCCTGGGCCTGCAGCCCGGCAACGGCGACAGCTTCTTCCAGACCGTGCCGATGGTCGAGACCAAGGCCGATATCAGCACCAGCCACTTGCAGGTCACTGTCGCCGGCAAGACGCAGGCGATGGCGTTCGGCGACGACATGGTGATGGGCACGCGCACCGGCAAACCCGACGTTGAGGTCCAGGCCAGCCCGATGGTGTTCGTCGGCTATGGCGTCAACGCGCCCGAGGTGGGCTGGAACGATTACAAGGGCATCAACGTCAAGGGCAAGACCGTGGTCATGCTGATCAACGACCCCGGCTTCCACAATCACGACGCCAGCCTGTTCGAGGGCCGGCGCATGACCTATTACGGTCGCTGGACCTACAAGTTCGAGGAAGCCGCGCGCCAGGGCGCCGCCGCCGCCATCATCATCCACGACACGCCCGGCGCCGCATATGGCTGGGACGTGGTGAAGAACAGCTGGAGCGGTTCGCAGTTCGACCTGCGCGCCGAGGATGATCCGGCGCCGCGGCTGCCGCTGCAGGGCTGGATCACCGGCGACATGGCCAAGACCGTGTTCGCCGATGCCGGCCTGGACGTGGACAAGCTGCGTGACGCCGCGGGCAAGCGCGGCTTCAAGGCCGTGCCGATGCGCAAGTCCACCTTCACCGCCAGCGTGCACAGCAAGATCACCCAGGGCTCCTCGCGCAACGTCGTGGCCAAGCTGCCCGGCAGCAAGCGCCCCGACGAAGCGATCGTCTACAGCGCGCACTGGGATCACCTGGGCACGCATGCCGATGAAACCGGCGACAACATCTACAACGGCGCAATCGACAACGCCACCGGCGTCGCCGGCGTGCTCGAGATCGCCGAGCAGTTCACCGTGCAAAACCCCAAGCCCGAACGCAGCATCGTCTTCCTGTTCGTCACCCTGGAAGAATCCGGCCTGCTTGGCTCGGCCTATTACGCCGCGCATCCGGTGGTGCCGCTGAACAAGACCGTCGCCGTGGTCAATATCGACGCCATGCCGGTGGTTGGTCCGACCCGCGATCTGGTCGTGGTCGGCCTGGGCAGCAGTGAGCTCGATGACATCCTCAAGCCGATCGCCGCCAAACAGGGCCGCGTGCTGGTCGAGGAAAGCGCACCGGAAAAGGGCCAGTTCTTCCGCTCCGACCATTTCAGCTTCGCCAAGGCCGGCGTGCCTGCGCTGTATGCCAAGGGCGGCATCGACAGCATCGAGCACGGGCGCGACTGGGGCATCGCCCAGCTCGACGACTACACCGCCAAGCGCTACCACAAGGCCGCCGACAATTTCGATCCGGAATGGGACCTGCGCGGTATCGTCCAGGACCTTGATGCGCTGTACCAGGTCGGCAAGCAGCTGTCGTTGAACGATGCCTGGCCCAACTACCGCACTGGCAACGCGTTCCGCGCCATCCGGGACAAGTCGCGTGCTCCTTGAGTTGTCCTCGCTGGCATCCTCGCTCGCGTCCTCGTTCTCGCTGACATCCACGCTCTCGGTCCCCGCCGCCAAGGCGCTGGCCGAGGACGCGGCCAAGCGGGTCGGATGGGACTACGTGCTGATCGAAGTTGGCAAGACGCCGGTCACGCTGGGTGGCGTCATCACCGTCGCCGTGTTCGTGATCGGCACCTGGTGGCTCGCCGCGCTGACCGAGCGGCTGGCGATGCGCGCAGCGCGGCGCCTGGGCGACGAACCGTGGAAGCGTGCGCGCGTGTACCTGCTCTCGCGCCTGGCCCGCTACACGGTATGGATCATCGGCACCATCGTCGGCCTGAATCACCTGGGCGTGGATTTCAGCAGCCTGGCGCTGCTCGGCGGCGCGCTCGGCGTCGGCATCGGCTTCGGCCTGCAGAATATCTTCAGCAACTTCATGTCCGGCATCATCATCCTGCTCGAGCGCAGCCTGAAGGTCGGCGATTTCGTTGACCTGGCCTCGGGCGTGCGCGGGCATGTGGTTGAGATCGGCATGCGCTACACGCGCATCACCACCAATGATCACATCGACATCCTGGTGCCCAACTCCGAGTTCATCAACGGCCGGGTCACCAACTGGACGCTCGATGATTCTGCGCGACGCATGCACGTTCCCTTCGGTGTGGCTTATGGCACGGACAAGTTGCGGGTGCGCGAGGCCTGCCAGGCCGCGGCCAGCCGCATTGATGGCGTGATCACCGATGTCGGGCGCCAGCCCGATGCCTGGCTGATCAGCTATGGCGACAGCGCAGTGAACTATGAGCTGGTGTTCTGGGTCGGCCGCGCGCTGTGCACGCATCCGGCGTCCTGCCACGCGCGGATGATGTGGGCGCTCGACGACGAATTGGCGGCGCGCAATATCGAGATCCCGTTCCCGCAGCGCGACCTGCATGTCCGCTCGGGCACGCTGCAGGTGCAAATGCTGGGCAACACGCCGGATACGGGCATGCCGGACAAGGCCAGCGGCGAGGACAGCTGAGCGGCGGCTAGCTGAAGAGCGGCAGGCAGGCCGAGGTGATCTGCTCAACGTGCCGATGATCGGTACCGCAGCAACCGCCAAAGACGTTGAGCTGCTTGAGTTGCTTCGCCTTCAGGCTCGCGTACTCGCGCCCAAGCTGGCCCGGGTCGCCGATGTCGAGGTGGGGGGCCTCGTTCAGCTCGTCGTGGCTCATCCGGGAGGCATTGGCGCGGAGCCCGCGGATGCGACCGGCCCACGGTTCGTCGCCGCGAACCACGGTGTCGAAATGGCTGGGGTGGGCGCAGTTGATCATGAAGTAGGCCGGGTACCGGCCGGTGGCCTCGTCGACGCGCTCGATCGCATCGCCCAGCGATTGTCCGGTCGGCAGCCGCCCGTCGGTTTCCACAGTGAAGGAAATGACGACCGGCATCTTCGCCCGCTTGGCGGCGCGCGCCACACCGACTGCTTCCTCGACATAGTTCATCGTGACCGCGGTGACCAGGTCGGCCGCGGTTTCTGCAAAGGTGTCTACCTGCGCACGGTGGTAGTCCTCCGCTTCCTGTTCGGTCATGCGTCTGTCGGGAATGTACCCATCGCCGCGCGGACCCAGGCACCCACTGATCACGATCGCCGCATCAGGTGTTTCATGCTCACCTCGCACCTGCTCGAGCAGGCGCACCGCGTTCCGGTTGGCTTGGTCCAGTGCAGCGGCGTCGTAGCCGAGCTGCTCGCCCCAATCCCGGTTTGCCCGCCACGTTGCGGTTTCCAGGACGAGGCCCACGTTGAACCTTGCTGCGAGCTCGGCGTAAGTTCGAAAATACTGCAGAAGCAATGCTTCGCCCGCCGTGGTATCGAGCAGCGGGAAAGCCGCAAAGCAGGGAATGTCCTGGCCATCCTGGAAGATCAGGGTGGTTTCGATACCGCCATCGGTCATGAAGAAACCGCCGCCGAGTTGGGGCAACGCCGCTGTGTATTTACCCATCTCAGCCTCCATCGCGATTCGCATGGGCGTCGTACCTCCGACTCGCTGGGAGCCCCACCCTATCACCCATTGCATTTCCAAGGCCCGGACACGCTCGCGCCGGAAGTGACGTGGGGAAACAGGCCCCCACGAGTCCCAGGGACGGCTTACCGCTTGCCGGTGCCGAAGGCGAGCAGCAGGCCGCCGATCACGATCGCGCCCACACCCGCCCAGACGGGAACATTGACGTTCTGCTTTTCCTTCGCGGTGATTTCGAGCGGACCCATCTTCACCACCGTGGTGTCCTTGGTGTAGCTGAAGCCGCCGTACACCAGCGCCACCAGGCCTGCAACGAGCAGGATAAGGGCCGCGATCTTTACAGGATTCATGCCGTGACTCTCCGGGTGCTTACGCTGTTGATTGGGCGCCGACACGATGTCAACGCCCGTCGAGACTTATAGCTGACCTTCCATTTACGCGCAGTTGGCCCGAAGTCAGGGCCGTCGCGGCTCCTTGGGACGGTGCTGGATATCATTGATAAGAAACTCCATCTCGGAAATCTCCCGACGCTGGGTCTCAACGATTCCATCGGCAAGTTTCCTCACGCGGGGATCGGAGATGTTCGCCCGCTCGCTGGTGAGGATGGCAATCGAATGGTGGGGGATCATGGCCTTCATCCAGGCAACGTCGCCCACTGTTGCCTGGCTCCTCACCAGCCAGAGCCCCAGGCCCATCAGCGCGATGCTGCCGAAGACGATGGCCATGTTGGCGCCCTTGTCCTTGTACATGTGACGCATGAAGGCAAGCATGACCAGGGCCATCGAGCCGGCCATGATCAAGGTCATGAAAAGGCGGGTCTGGCTGAACCAGACGTGGCTGAGCTGGTACGTGTTGAGGTACATGAGGCCGAACATCAACACCGATGCCGCCAGGATCATGAGCAGGAAGTTTCTGTAAGGATGCATGGATTGTTCCTGTGGCGACATGGGGGTCAAAGACCCCGAACCCGGCATGCAACGAGCAGCAGGCCAAAGCCGATGATCCAGGAATACACCGCAATCTGCGCATCAACGTGCACGAAGCCAAAGTGAGCCGCCAGCGCAACCACATACAGGACAAGGCAGATGATCCATATCACCGTCGTCGGGGCGTTGCCGGAGTTGCGCATGGCGTTCTCGCTTGTTTGTTGGGGAGTTTGACCAATCGAGTGTACGCGCCTCGCAAGCGCAGCGTCCGTGCGCGTGCATCAAGGGAGTCTGGCTAGCAACCACGGGAGCTGCAATCCTTCGCATCCGACTAGAAGAGTGGCACTAAGCACTGGCACGCAACCACAAAACCGCAGATCGTAGGACCGAATACCAGGACCGACAGCATCTTGATGGTTTTGCTGGGTGGTCGGGTCAACATGAAGCCCAAGACAACTGCCACGACAAGCAAGAGCGGAACGCCGAATACGAATGTGGCGATTCCGAAGCCATCCGAGGCAATCGCCGAAGTTGATGCCGCCAGAAGCACCGCCGTTGCCACTAGTCGCATCGACAATTTCATAGCGTCCAACACCTGAAACAAGGGCAATTGAATCAGTACGATTCAATTCGCCTTGATTGAATGGTTACGAGGCCCTACAGCTCATCGGCAAGCCTCAACGCTTCAAGAACTTTCTTGTTCTTGGCGTACTTGCTGCGAATCAAGTCTACGTCCATCTCCACGGTGCCGCATCTTAGTGCGGCAACGGCTTTT
>JBKJMY010000159.1:0-32490 GCA_046596115.1 Arenimonas sp. | reverse complement strand
AATGCCCGAGCAGGAAGCAGGGCTGATGCGCGGTTTCCAGCTGTGGGTCAACCTGCCCGCGAAGGACAAGATGTGCGCGCCGCAGTGCCAGGAGTTTTCGGCCGAGCGCATTCCCGATGTCCAGGTTTCCGATGGCGTGTCGGCCAAGGTGATTGCCGGGCGCATCGGCGATGTGATTGGACCGGTGTTGCAGCCAGCGACCGATCCGACCTACTTCGACCTCACGCTCGCACAGGGCCGGGCATTCGCGCACGAACTTCCCGCCGGGTACAACGTATTTGCCTATGTGTACGAGGGTGAGATCGCCGTAGACGGCATGGCGGTCGGCCGCGGTGAGCTGATCGTGTTCGGCGCTGGTGACCTGGTGCGCATCGAAGGCCGTGCGTCGGTGTCGCGGCTGATCCTGGTCGCAGGCAAGCCGATTGCTGAGCCGGTGGCCCGCTACGGCCCGTTCGTGATGAACACGCAGGACGAGATCAAGCAGGCCGTGCGCGATTACCAGGCCGGCAAGTTCTGACCGCAGCAACGCTGGCGCCGGCGCGGGCCTTCATGCACCGCCGGTGGTTGGCGCTGCTTGCCAGGTGTGTTGTCCGGGCAGCGTAAACCGGAATGTCGAGCCGACACCCAGCTCGCTCTCCACGGCCACGGCCCCATCGTGTGCCTCGACGAAGGTCTTGACGATGGCCAGGCCGAGCCCCAGCCCACCTTCCTTGTCGGGATCTGTTTCATGCTTGTCGAACACGGTACTGACACGGTCCGAGGGTATCCCCGCCCCGTTGTCATGGACGAAACATTCGACGGCAGCTTCGTCACCGGAATGCCGCGCGCCGATGACGACCTCTCCGTGCGGTGTATAGGAGATCGCGTTGGCGATCAGGTTCTGGAATACCCGCCGAAGCAAACTGGCATCGGCGTAGACGACGAAATCCTCGGGTACGGCGTTGGCCAGCCGCGTGGTGGATGTGCCGGCGACGGGGCGGAAGTCGTGA
This sequence comes from Arenimonas sp., assembly GCA_046596115.1. Lineage (GTDB taxonomy): Bacteria > Pseudomonadota > Gammaproteobacteria > Xanthomonadales > Xanthomonadaceae > Arenimonas. Next base: position 31,501 of record JBKJMY010000159.1, on the reverse strand, counting down.
ATGAGCGCCTCGACCAGCGGCCACAGGTCGAACTCCCGGCGCTCCAACTTGATCCCCATCTCGGTTTCCAGATTCCGGTTCTCCTCGATCACCTTGCCCACCAGAGCCTCGAGGTGCTGCACGTTCCGGGTGAGTGCCTTGCACATCTGTGCCGTCTGCGGTGTAGCGGTATGGTCCTGGGAAAGGATCATCTCGAGCAACCGCGCGGTGAGCGCGATGGCATTGAGGGGAGTGCGCAGGTCGTGGGCAACGAAAGCCAGGTACTCCTCACGGCGGTGTCGCACCTCCAGTGCCTTCTGGGTCGCGAACGACTTCACGGCCGAACCGATCGCCGCATCCAGGACGCGGTTCAGGAGGTGGAACGGGCGCCCCTGCAGATTCAAACCGTTCCGGTCAGCCAGGTCGTGTACGCAGTCGCGCAGGATGTTGTACTCGGCGACGACTTCTTCGATGTCGAATGCATCCTTGACCCGTTGCAGTCCGTGGGCGGGCGGACTGCCGTCGAGAAGGGCTTGCGCGATCGTCTCGTCCGACCTGGATCGGAGGGCTGCTGCAAGTTCTGCCAGCAGATGGGGTATGTGGTCATTCAATGTCGGCACGTCGAGATCCCGCGCCGCGGGGAGCTCCCGGACCTGTACCCGCCACCGGATGAGCAGCGCATCCCGCTCTTGCTCGATGAGCCGCGCAAGTTCATCCAGGACGTTGATCGCCATTTCCAATCCTGATCTATTCTCGGCTGAACCAGCCTTCTATGGCCGGACGCCTGGACTGAGCCGACCCGCAGCAGCGTGACTACTCCAGCCAATATAGCCGAAGGCGTGTAGCCACGCGCCGCCCTGATGCGGGTTCAAGCTGAATGGGCGCGCGGCCCCGGCTCGTGTTTGGCTGCCGGCAGGTGCAGGCCGGTCAGCGCGGCACGAGTGTCGATTTCAAGACGATGTGTGCCCAGGCCATCCCTGTAGTCGATCTCGATGCGTTGGGGCGCCGGTGCCAGCGGGAAGAACAGGTCCATCGGTTGCTCCACCCCGGTCGCGGCCTGCAATAGGCACCACCGGCGCGTGCAGTTCGACCAGGACCCGATGCAAGCCGGCAGCGATTCAGCCAGTGCGCAGCAGGGCCAGCAGACCGCGGGCAGTGCGCAAGCGCGACGAGGCATCCGGCAGTTCCTGGCGGATGCGCAGTTTTTCAGGGCCATCCATCGCATACACCTTCGGCTGCGACTGGATCAAACGGATCACCGACATCGGGTCCACGTTGGGCTGGGCCAGGAACTGCACGCGGCCGCCGGTGGGGCCCAGTTCGAGTTTGCGCAGGCCCAGGCGGGTGGCCTCGAGCTTGAGCTCGGCCACCGCGAACAACTGCTTGGCCGGGTCAGGGAGTACGCCAAAGCGGTCGACCATTTCCACCTGCAGTTCGCGCAAGGCGTCCTCGTCGCGGGCCGAGGCGATGCGCTTGTACAGGGTCAGTCGCGCGTGCACGTCGGGCAGGTAATCTTCGGGGATCAGCGCGGGCACATGCAGTTCGACATCGGCGCCATGGCGCAGCGCAGGGTCGAGGTCGGGGATCTTTCCGGTGCGGATGGATCGCACTGCGCGCTCGAGCAATTCGGTGTACAGGGAGAAACCGATCTCGGCGATCTGCCCGGATTGCTCCTCGCCCAGCAACTCGCCGGCGCCGCGGATTTCCAGGTCATGCGTCGCAAGCGTAAAGCCGGCGCCGAGTTCTTCCAGCGAGGCGAGCGCTTCCAGGCGCTTTTCCGCATCGGCGGTCATCGCCTTCTTCTGCGGCACGATCAGGTAGGCGTAGGCGCGGTGGTGCGAGCGCCCGACGCGACCGCGCAGCTGGTGCAACTGCGCAAGTCCAAAGCGGTCAGCGCGGTTGACGATGATCGTGTTGGCGCTGGGAATATCAATGCCGGACTCGATGATCGTCGTGCACACAAGGACGTTGAAGCGCTGCCGGTGGAAGTCGAGCATTGCCTGTTCCAGCTCGCGCTCGGGCATCTGTCCATGGGCGATGCGGATGCGTGCCTCCGGCACCAGTTCGGCCAGCTCGCGCGCGGTCTTTTCGATCGTGTCCACTTCGTTGTGCAGGAAGTAGACCTGGCCGCCGCGGGCCAGTTCGCGCTGGAAGGCCTCGCGCAATTGCGCAGGGTCCCAGGTGGTGATGAAGGTCTTGACCGCCAACCTGTGCGCCGGAGGCGTGCCAATGATCGACAGCTCGCGCAGGCCGCTCATGGCCATGTTGAGGGTGCGCGGGATCGGCGTGGCGGTCAGCGTGAGCAGGTGCACTTCGGCGCGCAGGGCCTTCAGGGCTTCCTTCTGGCGCACACCGAATCGCTGCTCTTCGTCCACGATCACCAGGCCCAGGTCCTTGAAGCGCACATCGCCCTGCAGCAGGCGGTGGGTGCCGACGATCACGTCGACCTGGCCTGCCTCAAGCTGCGCCAGCACGGCCTTGATTTCCTTGCCGGTCTTGAAGCGCGACAGCACTTCCACGCGGATCGGCCAGTCGGCGTAGCGGTCGCGGAAGTTGCGGTAGTGCTGCTCGGCGAGAAGCGTCGTAGGCACAAGGATCGCCACCTGCTTGCCCGCAGTCGCGGCGACGAAGGCGGCGCGCACGGCAACTTCAGTCTTGCCGAAGCCGACGTCGCCGCAGACCACGCGATCCATCGGCGTGGTCTTGGCCATGTCGGCGATGACCGCGTCGATGCTGGCCGCCTGGTCGGGCGTTTCCTCAAACGGAAAGGTCGCCGCGAACGGCTCATACATGGCGCGATCGACCTGCAGCGCCAGGCCCACGCGCGCATGTCGCCGCGCCTGGATGTCGAGCAGCTCGGCGGCCACGTCGCGTACTTTCTCTGCAGCCTTGCGCTTGGCTTTTTCCCAGGTGTCGCCGCCGAGCGAGTGCAGCGGCGCAAAGTCGGGCGAGGCGCCCGAATAGCGGCTGACCAGTTGCAGCTGCGCGACAGGTACGTAGAGCTTGTCACCCTTTGCGTACTCGATGCACAGGAATTCACCGGCCACGCCACCGGTATTGAGCGAGACCAGGCCCTGGTAGCGGCCGACGCCATGGTCCTCGTGCACGATCGGTGCGCCGATGGTGATCTCGCTCAGGTCACGCAGGATCTGGTCGGGATCGCGGCTGGTCCGGCGACGGCGGCGGCTCTGGTCTGCGCGATCGGGAAACAGCTGGCGCTCGGTGAGCACGGTCAGCGCCGGCTTGGTCAGCGCGAAGCCATCTTCCAGCGCCGCCACCGCGATGCCGAAGCGCATGTCACCCTCGGCAAAGGCTTGCCAGCTGCCCGCCTGCTCGGGGCGCAGGTTGCCCGCCATGAGCAATTCCAGCAGCGCCTCGCGCCGGCCGGGAGAATCGGCGGCAAGCAGGACCCGGCCCGGGTAATTGTCCAGGAACGCGGACAGCGCGGCGCCGGGTGGCTCGCCCTTGCGCATCCACTCGAGCACGGGCGCGGGCATGTCGTGGATGGATGCGGCGTCCGCAGCCTTGGCCGAATCACCAGCGACCACTTCGATGCGGCGCAGTTTGTTGAACTCGGCACGCAGCGCATCCGGTGCGAGGAACAATTCCTCCGGCGCCAGGATCGGCCGCTCGACGTCGTGGCGGCGCTGCTCCCAACGGTCATGCGTCTGCGCCCAGAAGGCGGCGGCCGAATCGAGCACGCCATCGGCGACCACCAGCAAGGCGTTCCCGGCAAGGTGCTCGAACAACGGCGCGGTGTGCTCGAAGAACAGCGGCAGGTAGTACTCGACGCCTGCGGGCGCGGCGCCTTCCTTCAGGTCCTGGTAGAGCGGGAACTTGCGCGGGTCGAACTCGAACCGTTCGCTCAGGATCTGGCGCACGCGCTTCGTGCTGGCCTGGTCGAGCGGGAACTCGCGTGCGGGCAACAGCTTGATCGATTCGACCGGATGGTCGGAGCGTTGCGTCTCCGGATCGAAGCTGCGCAGCGAATCGATGGTGTCGTCGAACAGTTCGATGCGGTACGGGCGATCGGCGCCCATCGGATACAGGTCGAGCAGGGCGCCGCGTACCGCGAAGTCGCCCGGGTCGAGTACCTGTGGCACGTTGCGGTAACCGGCCGATTCCAGGCGCCGCTTTTCCACGTCCAGGTCCAGGCGCTGGCCGCGGTGCAGGTCAAGTGCGTTGGCGGCGACCCATTCAGGCGGCGGCAGCCGCTGCATCAGCGACGAGGCTGGTGCCACCAGGATGCCGCGGGTTGCGGTCGGCAAGCGGAACAGCGCGGCGACGCGCTGCGACACGATGTCAGGGTGGGGGCTGAAAAGGTCGTAGGGCAGGGTTTCCCAATCGGCGAAGTGCAGCACCGGCAGGTCGCCAGCGAGGACCTGCAGGTCCCGCTCGAGGATGGCGGCCGCATGGGTGTCGCGCACAGCCACCAGTACCAGGCCGTCATGGGTGCGGGCAAGGCTGGCCAGCCCGAGCGCAAAGGCACTCGCGCTGGCGGGGGCACGCCAATGCGCGCGCTGCTGCCCGGGCCGCGGCCGTGGCGGCACGGGCAGGAGGCTGGCAATTGCAGGGGATGCAGGGTCGGAACGCGAGGGACTCATCGGCCGGCCAGTTTATCAGTCCGGGCGCGGGCAGCCGTGCACGACATGACTGCTGGCGCATCCGGGGTGCAGCCCGGCCGGGGTAGACTCTCGCCTGGACCACGACCGCGCGACGCCATGGCCGGCCAAGGCAATTCCCTCAAGACAATCCTGTATGCGTTGGGCGCGAACTTCGCCATCTTCCTGGCCAAGTCCGTGGCGGCGTTCCTCACCGGCTCGGCCGCGATGCTGGCTGAAGCGGTGCATTCGCTCGCCGACTGCGGCAACCAGGGCCTGCTGCTGTTCGGAATGAAGCGCGCGCAGCGTCCGCCCAGCCCTGACTACCCGCTCGGGCATGGCAAGGAAATCTATTTCTGGTCATTCCTGGTTGCGCTGATGCTGTTTTCCGTCGGCGGCGTGTTTTCCCTGTATGAGGGCTGGCACAAACTGGGTGTGCACTCCGGCTTGAACAAGCCATGGATCGCGGTCGGCGTGCTGGTGTTCGGTATCGCTGCCGAATCGGTGTCCATGCGCGCCTGCCTGACCGAGGTCGCCAAGGCGCGCGGCGAGATGTCGTTGTGGCGGTGGTTCCGGACCAGCCGGCAGGCCGAACTGGTGGTGATCTTCGGCGAAGACTTGGCGGCGTTGATGGGCCTGGTGTTCGCCCTGGTCGCAATCGTGTTGACCATGCTCACCGGCAATCCGATCTATGACGCGATCGGTACGCTTGGTATCGGCGTCCTGCTGATCGTGGTGGCAGTGTTCGTGGCGGTTGAAGTCAAGGCGATGCTGATCGGGCAAAGCGTCGCGCCGGAACGGCGCGAGGCAATCCACCGCTACATTCGCGAACGGCCGGAAGTCCGCCAGGTGTTCAGCCTGATCACCCTGCAACTGGGCAACGACATCATGGTCGCCGTGCAGGCCGAGATGGCCGATGCCAGCGCGCCAACGGCCGACATGGTGCGACAGATCAATCGGGTCGAAGCGGGACTGCGCCAGGAATTTCCGGATGTGAAGTGGAGCTTCTTCGAGCCGGACGATTCACCATGAGCAACTCGACTGCCCGACTATTTGGCATTGGCCGGGCGGGCCGGCGCGAAGGCCGGCGCTCAGGGTTGGCCAGGTACGCTGCCACGGCCCTGGCCCTGGCCGCATGCATGCTCGCGCTTCCCGCTGCGGCGCGCGTTGACAATGCCGCGATCACCGATACGCGGCTCCCGCGCGACCCGCTCGAGGATCTGGCGCTCAGCCAGCCTGAGGTAGTGCTGCGGAAATTGCCGCCGCTGCTGGTGGCCGCGCGCCAGGCCGGCGATAGTCGCCGCCTCGCGCTGCTGTACCTGGCCCAGGCCAACGCCTGCCGGGTGATCGCCGACTGGCCCTGCCAGCGCGACGCCAGTTCCCAGGCGGGCGTGGCAGCCAGTGCGGCAGGCAATCCGATCCTGCGCATTCGCGGCCTGGTCGGCGAGAGCCGCGCCATGATCGCCATGCAGGATTTCTCCCGCGGCGAAAGTTTGCTCGGCGACGCGGAACTGCTGCTGAAGTCGGCACCATCGCCGGAGCTGTCGGCCGATGTTTATCTTGCCTATTCATCGTTGAGCTGGTCGCTTGGCAAGCACGCGCTGTCGGCCGAATACGCGGCGCGCGGCCTGGCGGTGCTGCCGGCAGACCTGGCCTTGCCGATGCAGACCCGCTTGCTGCGCAACCAGGCGCGCGCGCAGGCGCAATTGGGTCATTCTCGGGCCGCCCAGGTCTCTCTCGGCCGGGCGCATGCGCTGACCGGGCGCTTCTTCGACCCCAAATTGAGCGCGGAGATCCTGCTCGAAGGCGCCCGCATGGCGCGCCTGTCCGGCGACATCGCCTTGCAGCGGCGCAACGGCAACGAAGTGCTGCAACTCGCCAGCCAATTGAAGAATTCACAACTGGAGGGCCTCGGACACGAAGTGCTCGGGTTGGCGGCACTCGATACCGGCGACGGCACCGCTGCGAGCAGCGAGCTGGATGCGGCCTACCGCAGCTTCCGCACGTTGGGCCAGAAACGCGACGAGCTGCGCGTCTTGCGCGAACTGATCCGTGTGTCGATCAGCCAACGCAAGGACGCCGCCACGGTGAATGCGATGGTGCGGCGCTTCCTGGACATCGACGGTGACATCGAGCGCAGCGACCGGGCCAAGGCATCGGATGATTTCGACGCGCGCCTGGAATATGCCGAGCGCGAACTGGATGTGCTGCGACTCAAGGACGAAGCCGTGCTGGCGGCCGAGCGCGAGAGCACCCTGGCCGAGCGCAATCGCCTGGCCAGTTGGGTGGTTGCATCCACGGTAACGCTGTTGATCGTCCTCGCAGGTTTCTACTATCTGCAGCGCCGGTCCAACCAGCGCCTGCGTGCCGCAATGGCCTTGCTGCGGGAAAGCGAGGCGCGCGCGCATGACCTGTTGAACATGAGTTCCGGCTTCGTCTTCCTGCATGACGCAAAAGGTCGCTTGCTGCTGGTCAATCCGGCTGCGGCGCAGGCCTTGGGCGAATCCGCCGAAGCCATGGTCGGGCGCTCATTGCAGGACTTCCAGCCCCGCGTTGGGCGCGAGGCCTTTGCCGGCTACCTGTCGCGGGTACGCGATCAGGGCCAGGACCAGGGCGTGTTCCTGGTCCGCGCCGGCAGCGGCGAACACCGCCACTGGCGTTATAGCTCGCGGCTGTCCCTGCCACAGGATGGCCGCGCCTATGTCATCGGCAATGCCGTGGACGTGACCGCCCAGGTGCAGGAAACCCGGGCCTTGCACGAGCAAAACCTGCGCGACGCCCTGACCGGTTGCTACAACCGCCGCCAGCTGGATGTGTTTGAAGGTGCGCAGGGCGCGCGCGGCTGGGGCGTGGTCACCATGGATCTGGACCATTTCAAGCAGGTCAACGACAGCCATGGCCATGACCGTGGCGACCAGGTGCTGATCGAGTTCGTGCGCTTCCTGTCCGAGCGGGTGCGCCTGGGCGACGCCGTAGTGCGCTTGGGTGGCGATGAGTTCGTCGTGCTGCTTACCAGCGGCGAGCAGGCGATCCTGCATGCAACCGCCGAGCGCCTGCGCGATGATGCGCACGCGGCGCCCTGCGTCTTTTCTGTTGGCGAGAGCCTGCGCCAAGGCACCGAGGCGCTGTCGGAAACGATTGCGCGCGCGGACGCGGCCATGTATGCGGCGCGGGCCGCGGTTCGAGCGGGCTTGCGGTCGCACTGATCCGCGCGGCCTGTCTATGGGCCGGAGCTGGAATCAGGCTCGGCGTCCGCCAGGATCGCGACGCCATCTGCATCCCGGTCGCCCGCCATTGCTGCCGTCGCCGCGACATCTGCGGTGACATTGCCGATGGTGCGGAAGATGTCGGGGATGGTCTCGACCGCGAGCAGCAAGGGCAGCGCACCGACCGGAACGCCCATCACCGCGCAGATCGGTGCGATCGATGTGAAAAAGCTGACCTGGCCGGGCAGTCCGACCGCCGCCAGGCTCATCAATGGCGCCAGCAGCGCGCCGGCAATCAATTGCGCGGGTGTCAGGTGTACGCCGAACAATGCTGCCGAATAGACGACCACTCCGATGTTGGCGACCGGCCCGGTGAAGCGGAACAGCGACACCGCCATGGGCATCACCAGCGCCGTCACCGGCGCTGGCACCCGAAGTTCCTGGCAGCTCTCGATCATCGCCGGCAGGCTCGCCAGTGAACTCTGCGTGCTGGTGGCGACCGCCTGCGCGGGGGCAACCGCGCGCGTGAAAGCGCGCAGCGGCACGCGCCCGAACAGGGCGACGGCCGGATAGATCAGGGCGATGATCAGCACCTGCACCACCACCAGCAGCACGATGTAGTGCGCCAGTGCGCCGGCCGCGGCGATGCCGGCGCGCGCGCCGAGCACCATCGCCAGTGCGAACACGCCGATCGGCGCGGCCAGGATGACCCACTCCACGATCACCAGCAGCGCATCCACGACGGCCTGGAACCAGCTGCTCAGCCGCGGCCCCTGGACCCGCTCGATGCGCGCAACCGCGAACCCGAAGATCAATGCAAATACCACCAGCGGCAGCATGTCTCCATCGGCGGCGGCCTTGATCGGGTTCTGCGGCAGGATCGCGTGCAGCCACACCGCCAGCCCGTTTGGCGGCGGCACCACCGCTGAATCGGCCGCGGTGATTCCTGCCCGCATCGCGGCCGCGGCGTCGGGCGGGATCGGCCAAAGGTGCAACATGCCGCCGACCACCGCTTCGCCAAACAGGGCGCTGAGGAACATCAGCAGGACAAACAGCAACAGCGCGTGCATCGCCAGCCGTCCGGCCATGGCGCGTTTGGCCGTGGAGGCGATGCCGGTGACCAGCAGCGAGAACACCAGCGGCACCACCGTCATGCGCAGCGCATCAAGCCACAGGTTACCGATCGGTTCGGCGATGCCGACCAGCGACGGCAGCCAGGGCGGCGCAGCTTCCGATAGTGCAATGCCTGCAAGCAGGCCCAGCACCAGGCTGGCGAGGATGCGGGTGGTGGGCGTCATCGGCAATCGCATGTAGCGTCCTTGAAAAAGTTCGGTCAGGCGGACTCGGCCTTCAGCCAGTCCATGCGGCCGTCGGGTTGCTGTTCGCCCAGCAGCCGGGCGAGAACGGGTAGGGCAGGTGCCAGCGCCTGGTCCAGCTGCCATGGCGGATTGAACACAAGCATGCCGCTGCCATTCAGGCGCAGCGGTGAGTCATCGGGACGCACCAGCAGTTCGATCCGCAGCAGCGATTTGCACGGCAGGCGCGCGGCCTTGCGGAAGAACGGCTGCAGGGTCCGGCCGCGCTTGATCGGATACCACAGTGCGAAGCAGCCAGTGGACCAGCGCTCGAGGCCATCTTTGAGCGATTGCAGGATCGGCACGAATTCTTCGTCCTGCGACTCGTACGGCGGGTCGATCAGCACCAGGCCGCGACGTTCGCGCGGCGGCACCATCGCCTTTACCGCGCCATAGCCGTCGCGGTTCATGACCTGGACCCGCGCATCGGACTTGAACAGGGTCGCCAGCGCGCGCGCTTCATCGGGATGCAGTTCGCAGGCCAGCAGTCGGTCCTGCGCGCGCATCGCCTGGGCGACCAGCAGGGGCGAGCCAGGGTAGGTGACCAGGGCCCCGACTGGATTGTCGGCCTGCACGCGCTTGAGGTAGGCCTGCAGCACCACTGGCAGGCCCTTGAGCACGAACAGCCGGACGATGCCCGACTGCGCCTCGCCGGTTGCGCCGGCGTGTTCGCCCTGCAGCATGTACTGGCCGCGGCCGGCGTGGGTATCAATCACGCAAAATGGGGAGTCCTTGCGCTTGAGCGCATCCACGATTGCCAGCAGCACGACGTGCTTGAGGACATCGGCGTGGTTGCCGGCATGGTAGGCGTGGCGGTAATTCATCCACCCGGAGGATATAGTCTCAAGCGGGGCTTGCACACCGCGGGTGTAGGACGATGGCGCGCATCCTGCATCGGCCAGCTCGGTGCCTACCTGTTGGCTGTGCTGCACAGCACGGCGCGCGGTCTCGGCTTTGCCGGCGCGCTGACCCTGCTCGACGCAGCCGATGCCGTTGGCGCGTCGGCGGTCATTCACGTTGGACCCCGTAGGCTGGCGGGGTATGGATTCATGGATGGATTATGGCGATCAATGCAATCTTGCGCGGTGCGCTTTTTTCTGCGGCGGTCCTGATCTCCGGGTGCGCCTCCTCCGGATTACTCGAGAACTATCACAAGTCGGTCAGCCACGCGGTTGCGCCGACGGTCAGTTCGCCGGTCGCCCAGTCGGTCGAAAAAGTGGCCGATGCCCGTGGGACCGTCAGCAACCAGTCCGGTTTTCGTGTGCTCACCCTCAGCACCAATGGTTTGTTGAGTCGCCTGGTTCTGGCCGACAAGGCCGAGCACACGATTGACTTGCAGTACTACATTTTCCAGGACGACGACACCGGCAAGCTGGTGGCGCAGCATCTGCTGGCTGCGGCTGATCGCGGCGTCCGCGTGCGCATGCTTGTGGACGACATCACCTCGCCCGATGCCAAGCCCTTCTATGACGCCCTCGACGCGCACCAGAACATTGAAGTACGGCGCTTCAATCCATTCAACACGCACAGCCCGAATGCGTTGTCGCGCGCAGCCCAGGTATTGCTGGAATTCCGACGGCTGAACCGGCGCATGCACAACAAGAGCTTCATCGTCGACAACAAGGTGGCAATTATCGGCGGCCGGAATATCGCCAATGGCTACTTCAATGCAGCCAAGGAGCATAACTACCGTGACCTCGACCTGCTGGCCGTGGGACCGGTGGTGGAACAGGCATCGCAGACCTTCGACGCTTACTGGGCCGATGAAGCCGCCGTGCCGGCGTCCGCATTCAAGCAAGCGCAGAACAGTGAAGCTGATCTGGCCAAGCTGCGCACCGAATTGGCGCAGCACACGCGCAACTTCGTCCAGTCCGACTACGTCAAGGCGGCCGCCGAGGAGCTGCCCAACGGCCCGACCGCGGACCGCAGTGGCACCTGGTTCTGGGGCCCCGCCACCGTGGTGGCCGACCAGCCGGACAAGATAGATGACAGTGACGGCAGCCCGGGCCTGCGCATGGCGCCGGCGATTGCAGGCATCATCGATGCCGCACAGCAGGACGTCACGATGGTGTCGCCGTACTTCGTGCCGAGCGCGGAAGAGGACAAGCAGTTCGTCGATCTGCTCAAGCGCGGTGTGAAGGTGCGCCTGGTCACCAACTCGCTGGCATCCACCGATGAGCCGGCGGTGCATGTGGGCTACGCCGAGCACCGCCGCAGCCTGCTGGAGGCGGGTGCCGAGATCTTTGAACTCAAGCCCTATGCCGGGCAGAAGCAGTCATTGACCGAGGTCGGACGCGATGCATCCGTGGGCCTGCACGCCAAGGCACTGGTGGTTGATTCCCGCTACGTGTTCGTCGGTTCGATGAACATGGACAACCGGTCCAAGCTGATCAATACGGAGATGGGTTTCGTGGTGGATTCGCCGGCGCTGGCGAAGGCGATTCTTGATTACTACCGGATCCTGCGCCAGCCGGCCAACGCCTACCGCGTCACGCTCAGCGGCAAGGACGATAACGGTGATGGCAAGGGCGACGGCAGCTTCCTGCGCTGGCGCACCGAGGAAGACGGAAAGGAAGTCGTGATCAAGCACGAGCCAGAGGCGAGCCTGATGCGCCGCGCCGAAGTGCTGCTCTTGCACCTGCTGCCGATCGACGGCCTGCTCTGACCACGACTCGCTCTGACCACGACTCGCTCTGACCACGACGCGCTCTGACTACGACTCGCTCTGACCACGACTCGCTCTGACTACGTCCCGCTCTGGCTACTCGGCGACGCGGATATCCAGCTTGAGTCCACGCGCGGCCAGGGACGCGCACTCGGTGTCCAGGTCCTGTTCGGTGAGCGGATTGTCATCCAGCCACTCGTGCCCGACGACCAGACGCATCCCTGCGCTGGTTGCCTTCAATTCCAGCAGCGGGATCTGGCCGGGGTCGTGGCTGCGATGCAGCAGCACCGCCAGCCGCAGCAGCAGCGCGCAGCGCAGGGCTGCGTCGGCCAGGCGGTCGGGCAGGGCACCGATGCTTGAGCGGTCCAGGCCGCGGCGCTGGTTGCGCACCAGGGTGGCGAGAAACTGCTGCTCGGTGTTCGAAAATCCCGCGATATCGGAATGCTCAAGCAGGTAGGCGCCGTGCTGGTGGTACTGGCTGTGCGCGATCGCCAGCCCGAGTTCGTGGATTTGCGCGGCCCAGGCCAGTAGCCGGCGATCGTCGCCGTTGAGGTTCCAATCCTTGGCGACCTGGTCGAACAACTGCAGGGCGGTGTGTTCGACCCGCGCGCCTTGGGCGCGATCCACGTCGTAGCGTTCGACCAGCGCCTGCAACGATGCGTCGCGTGGATCGTCCCCGGTCGCACGCCCGAGGATGTCATGCAGCACGCCTTCGCGAAGGGCGTCATCGCTGACCAGCATCCGCTCCAGGCCCAGTTCGGCAAACGCCGCGTCGAGGATGAGCAGGCCGCCGGCAATCACCGGACGTCGGTCCGCTGGCAGGCCGGGCAGGCGGATGGCTTCGATGCGCGAAAAGCCGAGCAGCTTCTCGCGCATCGCATTCAGCGCCTCGGGACGGATATCTCCGCGTCCGAGCTTCATCGCAGTGGCGACATCGCCGATCGCCTTGATCGTTCCCGACGAGCCATAGGCTTCCTGCCAGCCCAGATGGCGGAAGGTGCTGGAAAACTGCTGGAATTCCGCCTTGATCTGGGTGCGCGCATCCTTCCAGCGGCCCGATGACAGCTTGCCGTCGGAAAAGAACCGGCGCGTGGTCGCGATGCAGCCCATCTGCAGGCTCTCGCGTTCCAGCGCCTCGAAGCCGGCGCCGACAATGAATTCGGTGGAACCGCCGCCGATGTCGATCACCAAGCGTCGGCGATCCCCCGGCGGATGGCCATGCGCGACGCCGAGCCAGATCAGTCGTGCCTCCTCGCGGCCGGAGACCACTTCGATGTCGTGCCCGAGCGCGGCCTCGGCGGGCGCGAGGAATTCCAGTGGATGGTCCAACTGTCGGACGGTGTTGGTGGCGATCGCCCGGACCCGGCCGCGAGGGATGTTGGCCAGGCGCTGGCCGAAGCGCTCCAGGCATTCCTGCGCGCGGTACATCGCATCCTCGTCCAGGGCGCCATCTTTCAGGCCGACCGCCAGCCGTACGTTTTCCTTGATCCGGTCGACGATGCGCAGCTGGCCGAGCACGGCGCGCGCCACCACCATGTGGAAGCTGTTCGAGCCCAGGTCCACCGCGGCCATCAGGTCGCCGCCGGGCGCGCCGGTGTCGTCATCCGCCCCGGCAGCGCGCTTGCGGGCCATCAGGCGCCGAATCTCGCCAGCAGCTCGGCCTGGGCGGAGAACGGCAGCTCGTCCGACCGCGGCTGCACGCGCGTGTAGTGGCCGTCGGGATGCAAAGACCAGGCCTGCTGGTTGTCGCGCAGGTAGTTGTCGAGTGTTTCGTCGTAGACCCGCTGCGCGAGCACGGGCTCGATGATCGGGAAGCAGGTCTCGACCCGACGCAGCAGGTTGCGCTCCATCCAGTCGGCGCTGGAACAGAAGATTTCCGCCGCGCCGTCGTTGCCGAACCAGTACACGCGGCTGTGTTCCAGGAAGCGGCCGATCACCGAGCGCACCCGGATGTTGTCCGACAACCCCGGCACGCCGGGGCGCAGGCAACAGGCGCCGCGGACGATCAGGTCCACCTGGACGCCGGCTTGTGACGCGGCATAAAGCGCGCTGATCACGCCCGCTTCGTTGAGCGCGTTCATGCGCGCGATGATGCGGCCGGGACGCCCGGCGCGGGCATGCGCGGCCTCGCGTTCAATGCGCGCGATCATGCCGCTGTGCAGGGTGAAGGGCGAGGCCATCAGGCGGCGCAGGCTGACCACTGGCGCCAGCCCCGACAGCTGCTGGAACAGGCCATGCACATCGGCGCCGATCAACGGATCGGAGGTCATCAAGCCGATGTCGGTGTAAGCGCGCGCGGTGCCCGCGTGGTAGTTGCCGGTGCCCAGGTGCACGTAGCGGCGCAGGCCATGGCCTTCGCGCCGGACCACCAGCAGCATCTTGGCGTGGGTCTTGTGCCCGACCACGCCGTACATCACCTGCACGCCGGCTTCCTGCAGGCGGTCGGCCAGGCTCAGGTTGGCTTCCTCGTCGAAGCGCGCGCGCAACTCGACCACGACGGTGACGTCCTTGCCGTTGCGCGCCGCCGTGATCAGGTGCTCGATGATCCGCGAGTCCTTGCCGGTGCGGTACAGCGTCTGCTTGATCGCCAACACGTTGGGATCAGCTGCGGCTGCCGCCAGCAGGTCGTGCACGGCGCCGAAGCTCTCGTAGGGATGGTGAAGCAGCACATCGTGGTGACGCAGGGAGGCAAACGGTCGCTCCACGTCGAGGTCGGCGCTGCGCGGCGTGAACGGCGGGAACTTCAGGTCCGGACGGTCGGCCAGATCGTAGACCTGGATCACCCGGTTGAGGTTGACCGGGCCATTGATGCGATACACCGCGCCGGGCTCGAGTTCAAAGTGTTCGAGCAGGGTCTTGACGATGCTGTTCGGGCAGTTCTCGGCAATCTCGAGCCGCACCGCCGGCCGGAAACCGCGGCTGAGCAATTCACCCTTCAGCGCGCTGGCGAGGTTCTCGACTTCTTCCTCATCCACGAACAATTCCGAATTGCGGGTCACCCGGAACTGGTAGGCGCCGCGCACCTGCAGCCCGGGGAACAGGTCGTCCACGAATGCCGTCAACAGGGCAGACAGGAACACGAAGTCGTGCTTGCCGCCGGAGACTTCCTCGGGCAACTGGATGATCCGCGGCAGCGAACGCGGCGCACGCACGATCGCCATGCCGCCCTTGCGCCCGAACGCATCGCGGCCATCGAGCACGACCACCACGTTGAGACTCTTGTTGAGGATGCGCGGGAACGGATGCGCTGGATCCAGGCCGATCGGCGACAGCACCGGCAGGACCTCATCATGGAAGTAGGTCTGCAGCCAGGCTTTCTGGTCAGCTGTCCAACTGTCGCGGGACAATACGCGGATGCCTGATTGCATCAGGGCTGGGCGCAGGTCCTCGTTCCAGAGCCGGTACTGCTCCTGGACCATGGAATCTGCCAGCGCGTGCAGGCGCTCGAGCACCAGGCGCGGGTCGGTACGATCGGGCAGCAGTGGCGCGCCGAATTCCAGCGCGGCCAGCACGGTGGCAACGCGGACTTCGAAGAACTCGTCGAGGTTGGTGCAGGCGATGCACAGGTAGCGCAGTCGCTCAAGCAGCGGGATGGTCGCGTCCGCTGCCTGGGCGAGCACCCGGAAGTTGAATTCCAGTTGCGACAGTTCCCGGTTGAGGAACAACTCGCCCTCGGCCGGCCCCGGGTACACCATCGTGGAGTTCATTTGCGCGCTCATCGCGCAATCATACCGGCTGCTTCGGGTCGGGCTGACGCAGTGCGGGCTGGCTTGGGGCAGGCTGACTTGGGGCGGTCTGGCTTGGGTCGGTCTGACCCAGGGCGGCGAGCTGCGCGGATGGTTGCCGTACCAGCAATCGCGTCACGCCGAACACGCAACTGAACCGGCTACCTCGGCCAACCTCGCTTTCGATGTCCAGCCGGGCGCCATGCAATCCGAGCACGTGCTTGACGATCGACAGGCCCAAGCCGGTGCCGCCAGATTCGCGCGAACGGCTGGTGGACACGCGATAGAAGCGCTCGGTCAGGCGCGGGATATGTTGCGCCGGGATGCCATAGCCGCTGTCGCGCACCATCAGCGTGGCGCCGCCCTCGGCATTCTCCGCCCAGCGCACGGTGATCGTGCCTCCGGTGGGGGTGTAACGCACGGCGTTGCTCACCAGGTTCGAGAATGCGCTGTGCAATTCCTTGGGCGAACCGGTGAGGTCGACCCCGGCAGCATCCTCGAATTCCAGCTGGTGCCGCCCCTGGCTCAATGCCTCCGCTTCCCGGCGCAGGGTGCGCAGCAGATGCTGCATCGGTACCGGCTCGTCATCGAGCTCGTCGCGCGCTTCCAGGCGCGACAAGGTGAGCAGGTCCTCGAGCAGGTCGCCCATGCGCTGGGATTGCCGGCGCATTTCCTCGATCATCGGCTCCCACTCGGGCGCGTCCTGGGGGTCCATCAGGTCCAGGTAGCCGTGGATCACGGTGAGCGGCGTACGCAGTTCGTGCGAGACATTGGCGACGAAGTCCCGGCGTACCTGTTCCAGTCGCACCAGGTGGCTGACATCGCGCAGCACGACCAGCCACTCGCGGTCCGAGTAATGCAGCAGGCGCAAGTTCAAGCGCAATTCCGGGTCGATCGGACTGGGCAGGTCGCTGAGCGCTTCGTCCTGGCTACCGTCGCGCAGGAATTGGGCGATGCGCGGGTCCGGAAACAAGGTTGGCAACGGGCGGCCGAGGCTGTGCGGATAGTGCAGGCCGAGCAGGCGCCGCGCCGACTTGTTGAACCAGATCGTTTCCAGGCTGCGCCGGTCGATGATCAAGGCGCCTTCGGGCATGGTCGTGGCGGCTTGCCGATAGGCGCGCAGCAGGCCGACCAGGCGCCGGGTGCGCGCGCGGGTTTCGGTCTGGCGCCGGAAGATCAGCGTTTCCAATGCAGCCCACAGGCCCTGGCCGTGGACCGTGCGCAACTGCTGGCGCCAATCCAGGAAACGCAGGACGCGGAACAGCCGCCAATAACCGCGCGCCGCTACACCGGCAGTGACCAAGAGCAATACCCAGGGCAACTGCCCCAGCCACAGGCCGATCGCGATCGCCGCGGCATAAAACAGGGCAAGCCGAAGCAGCGACTGCCGCCAGGCCAGCTGCATGAGCAGGGAGCGCCGCGTGGGAGTCGGAATCACGGAGACTGCGAAAACCGGTAGCCGGTGCCGCGGACCGTCTGCACCATGTCTTGCAGGCCGCTGGGCTCGAGCGCCTTGCGCAGGCGGCGGATGTGCACATCCACCGTGCGCTCCTCGACGTACACGTTTCCGCCCCAGATGTGGTCGAGCAATTGCGCCCGACTGTAAACGCGGTCGGCGTGGGTCATGAAAAAATGCAGCAGCCGGTATTCGGTCGGGCCGACATGCAGGGGCTGTTCGTCGGCAAAGACGCGGTGCGCGGCGCCATCAATCCGCAGTTTGCCGGCTGTCACCGATCCGTCATCGGCATCGTCACGGGACCGGCGCAGGACCGCCTTGATCCGGGCCAGCAATTCGCGTGCCGAGAACGGCTTGACCACATAATCGTCGATGCCCGACTCCAGGCCGCTGACCCGGTCGTTCTCTTCGCCGCGCGCGGTGAGCATGATGATCGGCACGTCGCGGGTCAGCTCTTCGCGGCGCCAGCGGCGGGCCAGCTCCAGGCCGCTGGCGCCGGGCAGCATCCAGTCCAGCAGGATCAGGTCGGGCACCCGCTCGGCAATCGCGGAAGCAGCCTCGCGGCCGTCGGCCGCATGCACCGGTTCGTAGCCCGCCTTGCGCAGCGCGAACGCGACCAGATCGCGGATGGCGGGCTCGTCTTCGACGATCAGGATGCGTTTGAGCACGGTGACTCCGGTCGGCCATGGGGCCGGCGGCAGTAGATAACACTTTCATGACCATGGTGTGACGGCAACCCGGTCACGTCGGATCGGCTGGCAGGTCCTGGGGCTTGATCTTGCGCCGGCGCATCTCCAGCACCTCGGGGGTAATCGCCGCGATCCGCGCCTCGATCCGGGCCCGCTGGATGTAGCTGATGTCGCTGCGCTTGAGCAGGGCGTTGAGCTGGTTCAGGGCGTCTTCGGCCCGGCCGCTCAGCCAGGCGGCTTCGGCATAGGCCTCGCCGGCGCGCGGCAGGTCCCCGGCCAGTTCGCTGGCACGGGCGTAGTTTCGCTGGAAACTGGGGTTGTCCGAATTGGCGGTCAGCAAGGGCCGCAGCACGGCCTGGGCGCGCTGGCCGGCATCGCGGCCGCCGATGGAGTTGAGGGTCTCAGCGAAGCTCAGGCTGATCGCACGGTCGTCCGGGTGGCCGGCCAGCAACTGCTCGTAGCGTTTGCGTGACAGGTCCGGGTTGCGCGCGATGAAGGCGTTCTCGGCCAGGGCCAGGCCGACGAACAGATTGTCCGGATTGCGCTTCGACAACGCCTGCAACTCCGACTCGGCGGCGGCCGGGTAGCCTGAGCGCATCTGCGCCAGCGCGACCGCATAGCGGCGGGGATCGGTCACCTTCGGGCCGGCGCCGGTGACGGCGGTCTGGGCTTCCTTCAGCCCCATCGCCGGCGTGCGGGCAGTGAGCATGCGCAGCCGCTCGCGGGCCCAGTCGAACATCGGCGCCGGGCGTGCATTGGCGGTGGCGGCACTTGTGCTCAGGCCCCAGGGCAGGAGCAGGCTTGGGCTGGAACTAGTCCGGTTCTTGAACGTTGGCTGCTCGCGCTCCAGGCGCGACGCACGATCGCGCGCCTCGCTCAGCCGGGTCGTGTTCACCGGATGGTCCTGCAGGTAGGCGGGCACCTGGTAGCCACCGGAATCGCCCCGGGTGAGCTTCTCCATGCGGGCGAAGAAATCGCCCATTCCATTGGGGTCGTAACCGGCGCGGAACAGGGTCTGGATGCCGACCCGGTCGGCCTCGGATTCGACGCTGCGTGTGTAGTCGATCTGGCGCTGGGCGGCCAGGCCCTGGCCAGCCATCACGGCGGCCTGGATGGCGTCGGCCTTGCCAGTGCCGTAGCCATTGTCACGATTGCCTCCACCACCCTGCTGCGCGGCCAGGATTACGCCGAGCGTGGCCAGCATGATCGGGATCTGGTCCTTCTTCGCGCGTTCGACAGCGCGCAGCACATGGCGCTGGGTGACGTGGGAAATCTCGTGCGCAACCACGCCCGCCAATTCGTCCTCGCGTTCAGCGGCCAGCACGGTGCCGGCATTGACGGCGACGTAGCCGCCGAGCGTGGCGAAGGCATTGATCTGCCGGTCACGCAGCACGAAGAAGGTGAACGCCTGCTCGGGCCGGTCGGAAACTGCCGCCAGGCGATGGCCCAGGGTGTCCAGCCAGGCATCAATCAACGGGTCTTCCAGCACGTAACCGTAGCGGCGCAACTGGTACAGCGTGTACGCGCCGATCTCGGTTTCCTGGGCTGGCGTGAGCAATTCCCCGGCCGACGAGCCGATGTCTGGCAGGCTGTTGTCCTGCGCAGCCACCACCGGCGGCGCAAGGCCGAAGCCCAGGGCGATGGACAGGGTCAGCAGGGCGGACAGGCGCACTTGGGACTCCGGGATGCGCCGAAGCGGCGCGTGGCTGGATCGGGATGCGCCGAGGCGGCGCGTGGCTGGATCGGGACAGGCAGTTTGCCCCAGATGGGACCAGCCGGTCTGTAAAATGTTCCGCAGCGTCCCCATGAATGGGGAAATGGAGATTTTGCCCGTGGCCGATGTGACCCTGTACAGCACCGCCGTCTGCCCCTATTGCGTGGCGGCCAAGAACTTCCTGAAGTCGCGCGGCATCGGCTGGACTGAAGTGCGCATCGACACCGATCCGGAAGCACGCAAAGCGCTGATGGAGCGCACGCGTCGCACCTCGGTGCCGCAGATTTTCATCAATGACACCCACGTCGGCGGATTCGAAGAGCTGGTCGGGCTTGATCGTCGCGGTGAACTCAATGCCCTTCTGGAAGCTGCGAAATGAGCACTGGCGACAGCAACAAAGTGCGCGAATTCACCGAGTTCCGGCAGCGCATGAACGAGCGCATCCTTGGCCAGGATAATCAGGTCGTACGGCGCTTCTTCGCCCTGGACACCCAGACCTACAAGCCCGGTGCGCTCGACCTGAAGACCAAGGAACTGCTTGGCCTGGTGGCGTCGATGGTGCTGCGTTGCGATGACTGCATCAGCTACCACATCGCCCAATGCATGCAGGCGGGGGTCAACCGCGACGAGTTGTTCGAGGCATTCAGCGTCAGCCTGGTGGTCGGTGGCAGCATCGTCATTCCGCACCTGCGCCGGGGAGTGGATTTCCTCGACCAGTTCGAGGGTTCGGGCAGCCATGCCGGCGCGCCGTCAGCCACCGTGCCCGACCACAGCCACGGCTGATTGCTCCCGGGCCGCACCAGGCCGCAACCGCCCATCGCTCCGGCCACGCCAGTGGTCCCTGTGTGCTCTGGGCCGGCCGACCGCCCGTGGAGTCCCCCCAGGCGGCCGAATAGGCCCCGGGATTGTCGAATCCCTTATACTGGCGCATCGGCTGTCGGGGACAGCCGTTCTCCCTTGTAATTCAAAGAGTTATATGCGCCTTTCGACCATCAAGCTGTCTGGCTTCAAGTCCTTCGTCGATCCCACCGTCCTGCACCTGCCAACCAACATGACAGGCGTGGTCGGGCCGAATGGTTGCGGCAAGTCGAACATCATCGACGCGGTGCGTTGGGTCATGGGCGAAAGCTCCGCCAGCCGACTGCGCGGCGACAGCCTCATCGATGTGATCTTTGCCGGCTCGTCGAGCCGAAAGCCGGTCAGCCAAGCGACGGTCGAGCTGATCTTCGACAACTCCGAAGGCGCCATCGGCGGTGAGTACGCGCGCTACGCGGAGATTTCGGTCAAGCGTTCGGTCAGTCGCGACGGCCAGTCGAACTATTACCTCAACGGTGCGCGTTGCCGCCGCCGCGACATCACCGACCTGTTCCTGGGCACTGGTCTCGGCGCGCGCAGCTACTCGATCATCGAACAGGGAATGATCTCGCAGATCATCGAGGCGCGGCCGGAAGACTTGCGCGTGTACCTGGAAGAAGCCGCCGGCATCTCCAAGTACAAGGAGCGGCGCAAGGAAACCGAAACGCGCATCAAGCACACCCGTGAAAACCTCGAACGCCTGACCGACCTGCGCGAGGAAGTCGACAAGCAGATCGACCACCTGAAGCGCCAGGCGCGCGCGGCCGAGCAGTACCAGTCGCTGCAGGCCGATCGCCTGCGCCGCGACGCCCAGCTCAAGGGCCTGGAATACCGCAAGCTCGAGGTCGAACTTGCGGCTGTGCGCGAACAGCTTGCCGGCGATGAGACGATGCTGCAGCGCATCCTGGCCGACCAGCGCGCCGCGGAGGCGCAGATCGAAGCCTGCCGCGCGCAGGCATCCGACGCGAGCGAAGCGCTCGGCAAAGTGCAGGCCGAGGGTTACCGCGTCAGCGGCGAGTTGGCGCGGATCGAACAGCAGGTCGGGCACCAGCGCGAACTGACGCAACGACTGCAGACGGCACGCGTTGAAGCCGACGCGGCCTTTGCGGAAATCGGTGAGCACATCACCGGCGACGAACGCCAACTGGGTGAGTTGCGCGCCGCCATCGCCGCGGCCGATCCGGAGTTGTCGGTGCTCGAATCCGCCGATGCCGGCCACCAGGAGTCACTGCGCACGGCCGAGGCCGCATTGCAGGACTGGCAGCAGCAATGGGACACCCACGCACGTGCGCAGGCCGAGACTACGCGTTGGGCAGAAGTCGAACGCACCAAGATCGAATACCTCGAAAAGCAGGCCGCCGAAGCCGCGCGTCGCGCCGATGCACTGGCTGGCGAACGCACCGGCCTGGATACCAACGCGCTGGCGCAATCGCTGGCGACGCTGGCTGCCGACCATGATCGGGACAAGTCCGGCCTGGACCAACTCGCCACCGCGCTTGAAGCGCGCAAGTCGGCACAGTCCGGGCTGCAGGAGCAACAGCGCCAGGCGCAGGCCGAGCTGGCGGAAATCCGCAAGCAGGTGCAGGCGGCGCGCGGTCGCCTGGCCTCGCTCGAAGCACTGCAGCACGCCGCATTGGGACAGGAAAAGAACGTCGCACTCGATTGGCTGCGCGGGCAGCAGTTGGCCAACAAGCCGCGCCTGGGTGAACTGCTCGATGTCGATGCGGGCTGGGAAACCGCAGTAGAAACGGTGTTGGGTGCGCTGGTGGAAGCGGTGGCGGTGGATGCACCGGCTGACTGGATCGATGCACTCGGGGCGTTGTCGCAAGGGCGCGTAGCGCTGGTGGCCGCTGCATCGGGATCGTTCGACGCACCTGCCGGTTCGCTCGCCGCCAAAGTGCGCGGCCCGGACGCCGTGCGTCGCCTGCTGTCGGGCATCCGCGTCGCGGAGTCCGCCGCGGACTTGCAGGCGCAGGCAGCCGGGCTTGGCGATGGCGAAGCCGTCGTCTCGCGTTCCGGCGAGTGGATGGGGCCAGGATGGTTGCGCGTTGCGCGCAGCGGCGACCCGCAGCAGGGCGCACTGGCGCGCGAAGCCGAGATCAAGCAATTGCGCGCGGAGATCGAGCGCCTGGGCGCCGCCGAACAGCGCAGCAACGATGCGCTCAATGGGCTGCGCGATCGCCTGCTCGAGGCCGAGCAATTGCGCGAGGATGCACAGCGCACCATGTACCTTGCCCATCGCGGCGTGTCTGAAGTCGGCGGGCAGTTGCAGGGCCTGCGCAGCCGGCTGGAAACCGCGCAGGCGCGCCTTGCCCTGATCGAAGGCGAGCAGGTTGGACTGACCAGGTCCCTGGCCGACGCACAAGAGCAGGCGCGCGAATCACGTACCCGGCTCAATGAGGCGGTCGCGGCGATGGGCGAGCACGAGACCCGACGCCAGGCACTCGACGCGGCGCGACGCAACCTGGGCGATGCCCGCGACGCCGCGCGCAATACCGCTCGCGACTCGCGCGAGCAGTCGCATCGCCTCGCCCTTGGACTCGAAGCGCAGCGCGCCCGCGTGCTTGCCTTGACCGAATCGCTCGCCCGCATGGGCAGCCAGCGCGCGCAGCTGGAAATGCGCCTCAACGAACTGCGCGCCCAACTTGCCCAGGGCGATGCGCCGGTGCTGCGCCTGCAGGCTGATCGGCAGGCCGTGCTGGACCAGCGGGTGCTGGTCGAGCGTGACCTGGGTGCCGCGCGCTCCGCGCTCGATGGCATCGAGAACGAGCTGCGACAGTACGAGCAATCACGGCAGAAGGCCGACCAGCAGGCGATCGTGCAGCGCGAGGCGATCGGGACACGGCGGCTAGGCGAGCAGTCCGTGGCATTGCGCGCCGGACAGATCGCCGACGCCATCAGCGGCGCCGGCCTTGAAGTCGCGCAGGTGATCGCCGACTTGCCCGAACAGGCCGACTTCGATGCCTGGACCAAGGCTCTGGCTGACATTGACGCCAAGATGCGCCGGCTCGAGCCGGTCAACCTTGCGGCGATCCAGGAGTACGGCGAGCAGAGCGAGCGCAAGACCTACCTGGATGCCCAGAACACGGACCTGTGCGAGGCCCTGAACACCCTAGAATCAGCCATTCGCAAGATCGACCGCGAAACCCGCGGCCGCTTCAAGGAAACCTTCGACCGGGTCAACGCCGGCATCCAGGAGCTTTACCCGCGCCTGTTCGGCGGCGGCCATGCCTACCTGGAGCTGACCGGGGAAGACCTGCTCGACACCGGCGTGTCGATCATGGCCCGCCCACCAGGCAAGCGCGTGTCCAATATCTCCCTGCTCTCCGGTGGTGAGAAGGCGCTGACTGCGGTGGCCTTGGTGTTTGCCATCTTCCGGCTCAATCCGGCCCCGTTTTGCCTGCTCGACGAGGTGGATGCGCCGCTGGACGAAGCCAATGTCGGGCGATTCACGACCATGGTCACCGAGATGAGCGAGCAGGTGCAGTTCCTGTTCGTCACCCACAACAAGGCCACCATGGAGGCGGCCAAGCAGCTCTCGGGCGTCACCATGCGCGAGCCGGGCGTCAGCCGCCTGGTCTCGGTGGACCTGGCGGAAGCATCCCGGCTCGTGGGTGCGGCATAATCGCCAATGCCACCCACGTTGCCTCGCACCGGAACCACTGGAGAGACACACGATGATTGACGGACTCAGCGACACCACACTCCTGCGCATCGGCATCGCCGCTGCCACCCTGGTGCTGTTCGCGGTCATCCTGCTGACCGCCCGCCGGCGGCCCGGTCAGGGCAAGCGCATGGCGTCCCGGGATGAGGACGCCAGTGACGCCGGCGACGGCGAGCGCCTCGAGCCCACCTTGCGCGAGATGATCGAGTCCGGCGACGCCAACGCAGATCCGTCCGCAGCGCAGGCTGATGCCTCACCGCCCGCCGTCACCGGCTCGCAGTTGGGCGCACGACCCAGCCCCGACTACGACAAGATCGTCTCGGTGTACCTGGTGGCCCGCGCCGGCCGCACCCTGACCGGACCCGACCTGGTGGTTGCAGCCGAGAAGGCCGGCCTGGTCTACGGCCACATGAATATTTTCCACCGCCTGGTGGACCAGCATCCCGACCTCGGCCCGATTTTCAGCGTGGCCAACCTGGTCAAGCCCGGCCACTTCGACCTGCGCTCGATCCAGGAACTGGAAACACCCGGGGTGAATTTCTTCATCGCCTTGCCGGGGCCGCTGTCCGCGCTCGATGCCTGGGACACGCTGCTGCCGACCGCGCAGCGGATGGCCGAACTGCTCGATGCAGTGCTCCTGGACGAAGAGCGCAATGCACTTGGCCGCCAGCGCATCGCCAATATCCGCGATGAGTTGCGCGCCTACGATCGTTCGCGCGAAAAGGCGACGATCCGCCCCGGCCACTAGGGTCGGGGGAAGGGCAATGGCCAGGGGCGTGGATCCGTTCGCGCGCGCTCGCCATCTGCGCGAGTCGATCGAGCAGGCGAACTATCGTTATCACGTGCTCGACGATCCGGCGATCCCGGACGCCGACTACGACGCGATGATGCGCGAGCTCGACGCGCTGGAAGTCGAATATCCCGAGCTGCGTACTGACGACTCGCCCACGCAGCGTGTCGGTGCAATGGCCAGCGGTAGTTTCGCGCCCGTGGTACATGCGATGCCAATGCTCTCGCTGGGCAATGCCTTCAGCGAGCAGGACGTGCGCGACTTCGTCACCCGCATCACCGCGGCAACCAGCGATGCGGAGCCTGATTTCTCGACCGAACCCAAGCTCGATGGTTTGGCGATCAGCCTGCGCTACGAGGACGGGTTGTTCGTACGCGGCGCCACTCGTGGCGATGGCGCCACCGGTGAGGACGTCAGCGCCAACCTGCGCACCATCAAGGCGATTCCGCTGCGCTTGCGCGGTGCCGCACCGGCGGTACTGGAGGTGCGCGGCGAGGTGGTCATGACCCGCGCGGCATTCGAAGCCAGCAATGCCCGGGCCCGCCAGCTTGGTGAAAAGACCATGGCCAATCCGCGCAATGGCGCCGCCGGATCGCTGCGGCAACATGACTCGCGCATCACTGCAACCCGCGCGCTGAGTTTCTACGCCTACGGGCTTGGCGTGGTGGACGGATGGGCAGTGCCGGCCCGGCATTCCAAGGTGCTCGAAGCGCTGCGCGAATTCGGTTTTCCAGTCAGCCTGGAAGTATCGACCGCGCGTGGTGCCGACGGCCTGCTGGCCTACTTCGCGCGGATCGGCAGCGCCCGCGACGGCTTGCCATATGACATCGATGGCGTGGTGTACAAACTCGACCGGCTCGACCAGCAGGACCAGCTCGGCTTCGTGTCGCGCGCTCCGCGCTGGGCGCTTGCGCACAAGTTCCCCGCGCAGGAGCAGACCACCACCGTCGAGGCGATCGACGTGCAGGTGGGACGCACGGGTGCAATCACCCCGGTTGCGCGGCTGGCGCCAGTCAGTGTCGCGGGCGTGGTGGTCACCAATGCGACCCTGCACAACGCCGACCAGATTGCCCGGCTGGATGTGCGCGTCGGCGATATCGTGATCGTGCGGCGTGCCGGTGACGTGATCCCGGAAGTGGTCAGCGTGGTCACCGATGCGCGACCGATGGATGCGGAGGGCGAGGCACTCAATGCGCCGTTCGCCATGCCCACGATCTGTCCTGCCTGTGGTTCGGAGATCGTGCGCGAGGAAGGGGAGGTGGCGGCACGTTGCAGCGGCGGGCTGGTCTGCCCGGCGCAACGCGTGCAGTCGCTGATCCACTTTGCCTCGCGCCGCGCCATGGATATCGAAGGATTGGGCGACCGGATCATCGAGGACCTGGTGGACCTTGGTTTCGTTCGCACGGTGGCGGACTTCTACGTCTTGTCGCTTGATGATTTGCTCGGGATGCGCCGCCGCGCCGACCAACGCGACGGGACCCAGCCCGAGACCGTGCGCCAGGGCAAGGTGGCGACAAAGTGGGCCGACAACCTGTTGGCCTCGATCAATCGCAGCCGGCAGACCACGCTCGAGCGGCTGCTGTTTGCGCTGGGCATCCGTGACGTCGGCGAATCCACCGCAAAGACGCTTGCGCGGCAGTTCGGTTCGCTCGATGCAGTCATGGCCGCAGACCAGGCGCGACTGCGCCAAGTGCCGGACATCGGGCCGATCGTCGCCGCGCGCATCGCCACCTTTTTCGCCGAGCCGCACAACCACGGCGTCATCAACGCCCTGCGCGGCGCCGGCCTGCATTGGCCGGAGGGGCCGCCGCAGGCGAACATGGCCGGGCCCCTGGTCGGCAAGACCGTGGTCCTGACCGGCGGGTTGGCCTCGCTGACCCGCGATGAAGCGGCCGCGCGACTGGAGGCGCTGGGCGCCAAGGTCGCCGGCAGTGTCTCGAAGAAGACATCGCTGGTCGTTGCGGGCGAGGCGGCCGGATCCAAGCTGGAGAAGGCGCGCGAACTGGGCATCGAGGTGTGGGACGAAGCCGCGCTGCTTGCCTTCCTGGGCGGAAACGACTGACCATGCTGGCCATGGCGACGAACTCATGAGCGACTGGCAACCCACCGCGACCCTGCAGGCCATCCAATTGCGCGCGCGGCTGAACGCGATGATCCGGCGCTTCTTCACCGAGCGCGGCGTGCTCGAGGTTGAAACGCCGATGCTCTCCGCTGCCGCCAACAGCGACCCCAACATCGAAAGTTTCGCGACCCGGTTCAGCGGGCCCGCTGGTGCCGGCGCCGCGCCGCGCTGGATGCGAACCTCACCCGAATACCCCATGAAGCGCCTGCTCGCCGCCGGCGTCGGCAGTTGCTATGAATTGGGCCGCGTTTTCCGTGACGGCGAACATGGCCGCCTGCACAATCCCGAGTTCACGATGCTGGAGTGGTACCGGCTTGGCTGGAGCCACCACCAGTTGATGGATGAATGCGCAGAGCTGGTCCGCGAGGCAATGCGCATGGTTGGCCGTGGCGTGTCCGTGCGCGAGTCCAGTTACCGGCAGGTCTACCAGGACCAGCTGGGGATCGATCCACTGACCGCGAACGAAGGCGAATTGCGTGCGCCGCTGGCGCTGTTCGGCATTGATGACGAGGGCCTGACGCGAGACGATTGGCTGGATTTGCTGATGACCCACCTGATCCAGCCAGCCTTCCCCGACAACCGCGTGCTGATGGTCTATGACTTCCCCAAGAGCCAGGCTGCGATGGCGCGCGTGCGCCAGGGCGATGTGCCGGTGGCGGAACGCTTCGAGGTCTACCTGGGGCAGGTCGAGTTGGCCAACGGCTATCGCGAACTGAGTGATGCCGGCGAGCAGCGCGAACGCTTTGATCGTGACCAGAGCCGGCGGCAGAAGCGCGGCACGGCACGCGCGCCCCTGGACGCGCAGTTGCTCGATGCCCTGCCGGGCCTGCCGGATTGTTCGGGTGTCGCCCTGGGCGTGGATCGTTTGCTGATGGCAATGCTTGGCAGCGACAAGCTCACCGACGCGATCGCCTTCCCGTTCGATCGCGCCTGACGCGGCCGGGTGGCGGATGCCCGGGCCGCTTCGCCTGCGCCATGGTCCAGGTCAGGGCCCGACGTCGGGGACGGACTCTCCGGCAACCGCAAGCCGATTGCGTCCCTGCGCCTTCGCCAGATACAGCGCCTGGTCGGCCTGTGCGAGCAGCGACTCGGGGGTTTCACCGTGTTGCGGATA
Source organism: Arenimonas sp. (assembly GCA_046596115.1). GTDB lineage: Bacteria > Pseudomonadota > Gammaproteobacteria > Xanthomonadales > Xanthomonadaceae > Arenimonas. The sequence goes on along the minus strand of JBKJMY010000159.1, from coordinate 3,566 downwards.
CAGCGCCATGCCGATCGAACTGGTCAGCGCAGGCAATAGCTGTCCCTCGTGGACGAGTTTGAGCCCGGCGAGCGCCTGCATCAGGTCACCGGCCCGGCGCAGCGCCACGTCGAGCCCCATCTCGGGCAGGATCAACACGAATTCCTCGCCACCCTGGCGGCAGGCGATGTCCTCGCTGCGCGAATTCGATTGCAGGATCCGCGCGAACGCAACCAGTACGGCATCGCCGGCCGGATGTCCGTAGCGGTCGTTGAAATCCTTGAAGTGGTCCAGGTCGAATGCCATCACCGATACGTGCAGCTTGCGTCGCTTGGCACGGGCGATTTCCCGCGCCAGCGATTCGCTCAGGTAGCGTCGGTTGAACAGGCCGGTGAGTGGATCCCGGACCGACAGGTCGCGCAGGCTCTGGCGCAGCTTGAGGTTGGCGAGCGCGAGCGCGAGCTGGTCCGCCGCGGCGATCGCCAGTGCCAGCTTCGGCATTGGCCCGGCGCCCGGTGCGCTGAGGTAGAGCCAGCCCAGCGACTCGCCCTGTGCAACCAGCGGGATGCAGGTGGTGTGCACGGTGCCGCCGGCAGCAGCCGGCTCGATGATGTGCGCGCATGACCCATCGGCCGCACCATCGGACTGGTGCGGACGATTTGATTGCATGCAGCGGCAGTCTTCGGCGCTCGCCTGCAGTCGCGACTCTGCCGCGTGCATGCCCCACAGATGGGTCGCTTCGGCCAGCCCCTCGCCATCGATCAGCGGATAGATGGTGCCCGCGCTGTCGGGCAACATCAGGGACAACATCTGCTGGCTGATCTGCAGGGCTTCGGCCAGGTCGGTGCAGCCGATCAACAGGTTGCCGAAGCGGCCGAGCAAGGCCAGGTCGTTGCCGCGCGCGTCCTGGGCATTGCGCACGGCTTCGGCGTCGACGCGTGCCTGCGCCGCTGCTGCCTCCGCAGCAGTTGCCCGCGCCAAGGCGAGCCCCGCCTTGCGCCGCTGCACCCCGGCGACAACAAGCGCCACGGCCGCCAGGGCGAGGCTTGCACTTGCAACCAGGAGGGAGGGGGGCATGCCGCCACCTTAGAGTCTGCGCCGGCGCGAGACAATGTCGGCGGCGCGTCGGGCGGCACATTTGGGAGAAAGCGCAGTCCGGACCGGTTCAGCGTGGCGCCCGGTGCCAGATGTGCGGTTGCCGCGGCACGTTTGCGAGCATCGATGCGCGCTATCGCGGTGGCTGCGGCCGAGCGGTTCGTGTTTTGCCGATGGGCTTGGTCGACACCCTTGTTTTTGACTTCGCCGGCGCCGGCGCTGGTGAAGTGGCTGGCGTTGGTGCGGACGCCTTCGGCGCCGCGCGCTTGTTGCTTGATGACGCGGCGCGAGCGCGGCCGGTATCCGCCGGGGCGGCCGACGGGCGGAAGAACGAAGGCGCCGCGACCTCGGCGGCACGCAGGCCCCAACGTGTGGCCAGGCGCAGCGGCGGCAGGGCAAGTGTCAGCGCTTCGCTGCTCCAGCGCCGCAGGGTTGCCGGCGCCAGGTTCATGGCATCGGCCAGCGGGGCGGGCAGCCAGTCCGCGCCGGCCCGGCGCAGCCTGCAGACGCTGTCGGCATAGCGGCCAGCGGCCCAGGTCGCCGCGATAGCGCGCGCGGTGGCGGTCACCAGCGGCTCCAATGGCGTGAAGCGGATCAGCGGGCTGCTGAAAGTCTCCGGTACCCAGGCGCGCATCAATCCCTTCAGGCCTTCCTGCGTCGCCAGCGGCGTCAACACGCTCTGCGTCTGCGCGACCGCCAGGATGCCCTCGATTTCCCAGCCCGCCGGGCGCACGTGGTAGCGCGCATAGATTTCCTTGACCAGCAGCCGCTGGATGCGCTCGGGTGCATCGCCGCGCGCGGCATTGGTGATTGCGCGCGGCAGCATCGGCTTGAGCAATGGTAGTCGGTCGAGCGCCACCTGCAAGGCCGCTGCGGCCCCGGCCTTGACGCAGGACGCATGCAACAGCGGCTCGATGCCTGACTCGGCCCGAAGGGGCGCCGGTGCGGCTGGGGTGATTCCGGCAGCGCGGGCGCGGGCCATGCCCCCAAGCATACCCCGGTGCTGTCGCGCCCGACCGGAGGGCAGGGACGACCGCGATACAATCGCTGCATGGAGCAGACCACCGACCACAACACCGACCAGGCCGGCGACAAGATGATCGACTTTGATCGCTACGACCACGTCCGTCCGATCCGCTGGCAGGGCGACCAACTCGAACTGCTGGACCAGCGCAAGCTGCCATTTACGGTGGAATATCTGGTCTGCGCGGATTGCGCGGCGGTCGCCACCGCGATCACTGACCTGGTGGTGCGTGGCGCGCCGGCGATCGGCATCGCGGCGGCCTACGGCGTGGTGCTCGCTGCCCGCGGTGTGGCTGCGCCCGATGGCGCGGCTGCGCTGGTGGCGCTGCAACCACAGTTGGATGCGTTGGGTCGCTCGCGCCCGACGGCGGTCAACCTGATGTGGGCAATCGCGCGCATGCACAGCGTGATTGCCGCAGCCGGCGCGGATTGGCGCGACGTTGCCGAACGCGAAGCCCGCGACATCGAACGCGAAGACCTGGCCGCCAATCGGCACATGGGCGCGCTTGGCGCCGCGCTGGTGGCGCCCGGTTCCGGCGTGCTCACGCACTGCAATACCGGTTCCCTGGCCACTGCGGGCTTCGGCACCGCGCTTGGCGTGATCCGAGCCGGCGTGGCGATGCATCGCATCGGCCGGGTGTATGCGGGCGAGACCCGGCCCTGGTTGCAGGGCGCGCGCCTGACGGTGTGGGAACTGCGCGAGGATGGTATCGCCGCCACACTTATTGCCGACGCAGCAGGCGCGCACCTGATGCAGACCGGCGCCGTGCAGTGGCTGATCGTTGGCGCCGACCGCATCTGTGCCAATGGCGATACCGCCAACAAGATCGGTACCTACCAGCACGCGATCTCGGCCAGGCACCACGGCGTCAAGGTGATGGTGGTTGCGCCGGCGTCCACGGTGGACATGGCGACGCCTGACGGCGCTGCCATCCACATCGAGGAGCGCAACGGTGACGAACTGCTGTCCCTGTCCGGGGTTCGCACTGTCGCCGAAGGTATCGAAGCCTTCAATCCCGTGTTCGATGTCACCCCCGCCGCGCTGATCGATGCACTGGTCACCGAGCGCGGCGTGATCGAGCATCCGGACGCAGCCAGGATGCAGGCCATGTTCGGCCCCGGCGCAATGCGCTGAATCGCTGATTTTTCCCGGCAAAAAGGCCTGACCCGGGGCCTGTACTTTGCTACAATGCGAGGTCTTGAAAACGACTCGCTCCGGAGCCCTCCGGACGCGCCCGAATTGCATCTGGAACGGACCCATTAATGGCAGATCTCGCGAAGGAAATCATCCCGGTCAACCTCGAGGACGAGATGCGGCGCAGCTACCTGGATTACGCCATGAGCGTGATCGTTGGACGCGCCCTGCCTGACGTCCGCGACGGCCTGAAACCGGTGCACCGACGCGTCCTGTTTGCCATGCATGAGCTTGGCGCGCATTCCAACAAGCCCTATTACAAATCTGCGCGAAT
>JBKJMY010000022.1:0-5772 GCA_046596115.1 Arenimonas sp. | reverse complement strand
GCCTGCGCCGCCTGCGCCGCCTGCGCTCACAACCATGGCGCCGCCTCCGCTCCCGCCCCCTCCGCCGGCACCACCGCCACCGCCGGAGCTGTCGGAAAACCGCGACTTCCAGCAGATCCTGCGCCTGGTCAGCGCCGATCCGGCAGTGACGCAGCACGTGGGCAATCCGGTCACCGTGGATGTCGAATCAATCGACGGCAGCATCCGCCTCGATGACAGCCATCGCGACCAGGGTCTGGCGCAATTGCGCCTGCACTTGGGTGGCCCCAAGGGCCGCGCAATCTTCGACGTCGTCGCCGAGCACAAACACGGCGAATGGCAACTGGTCACGATCCGAATGCGCGGCGCGTAAACCCGGGTCAGGAAACCCGGGTCAGAGTCGACTTTTCGCCTTTTCAAGAAACCCGGGTCTAAAAATGGGGTCAGCGTGCACTGTCGGCTTCAAAGGTCTAAAAATGGGGTCAGCGTGGACTTTCGGCTTCAAAAGTCCACTCTGACCCGGGTTTTCGACCCGGATTTTCCGCTCCTTTCCGGCTTTCCCGCTCCGCGCTTGACAGGCTTTGCGAGCGTGGCTTACATTAACCCTTATGGGTGAATATCAAGCCAGCCCGCTGGACGCACTGTTCGGCGCCATCGCCGACCCGACCCGGCGCGCAATCCTCGATCGGCTGGCCCTCGGCGCGGCCCGGGTGACCGACGTGGCGGCGGACTTCCCGATCTCGCTCAACTCGGTATCCAAGCATGTCCGCATGCTCGAACGCGCTGGCCTGGTCGCGCGCACGGTGAGCGGCCGCGAGCACTTGCTGGCCCTCAATCCCGGACCGATGGACGAGGCGGCGCGCTGGATCGACCACCATCGCCGATTCTGGGAGGACAGCCTGGCCGGGCTCGAGGAGTTCGTCATGCGCAAGTCCCCCGCCAACTCTTCCGCCAACTCCCCCGCCAACTCCCCCGCCAAAACCCCCAGCCTCCAGCGCGGCACCCCGCGCCCCCCAACCCGAAGGAGTCGCAAATGAGCGCCGACACCAGTCCCGCCGTCGTTGAAGTCCGCCGCGTGATCGCGGCCCCACCCGCCGTGCTGTTTGCCGCCTGGCTCGACGCCGCCAGTATCGCCATCTGGATGCGCCCATTGGATATTTCGCAGACCGATGCCACCATCGACGCCCGCGTCGGCGGCGAATACAAGCTCAACATGCACACCTCCAGCGGCGTGGTGAACCATCACGGCAAGTACGTGGTGATCGAGCCGAACTCGAAACTGGTATTCACCTGGAACTCGCCGCACACCGGTGGCGAAACGCTGGTGACTGTCACCTTCACTCCGGTCGAGGGAGGCACCGAGGTGTTCCTGCTGCACGAGAAGCTGCCGACCGACCAGGTACAGGGCCACAACGGCGGCTGGACCAGCGGCATGGACAAGCTCGCCGCCTTCGCTGAAAACGGGGTCTGAAACCCGGGTCAGAGTCGACTTTTGGTAAACCGCGCGACCCGAGCATGCGCCACCTGACCAGATCGCACACTTCGCGGCAGCCGACCTCGACTGACGAAAAAGTCGAAACCTGGGCGAAAAACCCGGGTCAGAGTCGACTTTTGGTTTCGAAAGTCGACTCTGACCCGGGTTTTCGACTTTTGGTTTCGAAAGGCTACTCTGACCCGGGTTTTAAACGACTAGAATTCGTGGATCGCAACGCACGGAGCCGCGCACTTGCAATCCACCCTGTTTGCCTCGATCGTGCTGTGCCTGTCTGCATTCGCTGCGCCTTGCACCGCGGCGAGCCGGGCTACTGCCGCGCAGCCCGAACCGCTGACAGTGTTCGCGGCGGCAAGCCTGAAAGAGAGTCTGGACGCCGTCACCGTGGCGTGGACGGCGCGGTCCGGGCAAAAGGTGGTGGTGTCGTATGCGGCCAGCTCCGCGCTGGCCCGGCAGATCGAACAGGCGGCGCCGGCGGATGTGTTCATTTCAGCGGACGCGGAGTGGATGGAGTATCTGGCGGCGCGCCATCGGATTGATCCTGCATCGCGCTTCGCCCTGGTGCGCAACGCGCTGGTGCTGGTGTCGCCTGCCAAGGGCGGAGCAACTCGAGTGGCACTGGAACCGGCTGCAATCGCCCAGGCGCTGGGCACGAACGGGCGACTGGCGGTGGCGGAAACCGACAACGTCCCCGCGGGTAAATACGCGAAGCAATCGCTGACCGCGCTCGGCCTGTGGCCGGCGCTGTCGGCGCGGCTTGCGCCGGCGGACAACGTGCGCGCGGCGCTGGCCTTCGTGGCGCGCGGCGAAGCACCGCTGGGCATCGTGTACGAAACCGACGCGCGTGCCGAACCCAGCGTGCGCGTGGTCGCGCGCTTCCCGGCATCGTCCCATGCCCCGATCGTGTATCCGGCGGCGCGTGTGGCGACCTCACCTGTGGCGCGATCTGCGGACTTCCTGGCATTCCTGCGCGGCCCGCGCGCGAGCGCGATCTTCCTGCGTGCCGGTTTCAGCAAGCCCTGAATGTTCACGCCTGCCGAACTTGCCGCAATTTTCCTCAGCCTGCGCGTCTCGCTGCTCGCAGTGCTGGTGGCTGCACCGTTCGCCATCGGCGCCGCCTATGTACTGGCGCGCAAGAAGTTCCGCTTCAAGACTGCGTTTGACGCAGCGGTGCACCTGCCCCTGCTGATGCCGCCGGTGCTGACCGGTTACGCACTGCTGGTGTTGCTCGGTCGCCGGGGCCTGATTGGCCATCAGCTCGACGCATTGTTCGGATTTACGTTTGCATTTCGCTGGACGGGCGCGGTGGTGGCGGCAGCGGTGATGGCGTTTCCGTTGTTCGTGCGCTCAGTGCGCCTGTCGCTGGAAGCAATCCCGCGCGACATCGATGAGATGGCTGCGACCCTCGGCGCCCGGCCGTGGAAAACCTTCTGGTACGTACTGTTGCCGCTGAGCCTGCCCGGCATCGGCGCCGGTGCAGTGCTGGCCTTCGCCAAGGCGTTGGGCGAATTCGGTGCGACCATCACCTTCGTCTCCAACATCCCAGGCGAAACGCAGACCATCGCCCTTGCCATGCAGACGCTCACGCAGTCGCCCGATGGTGGCCCGGGTATCTGGCGATTGGCGCTGGTGTCGCTGGCGCTGTCGGTGGGCGCGCTGCTCGCTTCGGAGTGGATGGTGCGCCGAGCGCGCTACCGCATGCCGCGCGAATAGTTGCCCGCAGCCGGGCCTGGTGTAGCATCGGCGGCCAGAGGCATTCAGGGAGCTTCCATGCGCTACGTCTTCTTGGCAACGTTGCCAGTCGCGAGTCTGGTCCACATCGGCCCCATCCCGGGCGTGCGGCCATGAGCCCGCGTCCCGATGCGACCTTCGCGAGCGTCACCACGCTGTTACCCGCGGGCCCATCGCTCGATGACGCGCTGCGCTATTACGTCGGCCACCTGGGATTCCGCGTGCTCTGGCAGGGCGCGGGCATCGCCGGCATCGAACGCGGCGGGGTGAGCTTCAATCTGATGCAGAGCGACGATCGGCAGTGGGCCGAAAACTCCAGCCACAGCATCGGCGTGCAAGACCTGGGCGCCTTGTACCAGGAATTGCGCGACGTCCCCGGCCGCGTCGGCAAGATCGAGGAGAAACCCTGGGGTCGCGTCGAATTCCACCTGGTGGAACCGAACGGCGTGTGCTTCCAGTTTTACGAGGCTGAAGAACCACCGTTGGCAACCACGCGTTCAAAGTCCACGGACTGATTGACCGGCGGACACGCCGCCTCGGGCGGATTTCCCGCCGGGGCGTCGTGGGCTGGCGTAGCGATCGCCCTACTTGCCGGACGGCTTGGCTGCTGGTGCGTCCGCGCGCATGGCGGTGGGTGCCGTAGAAGGTGCTGCGGCAGGCGTGGCGTTGGATGCGGCTGCAGGCATTGCGGCGGGTGCTGCGAACGCGGCGGCAATCTTCTTCTCGTCCAGGTACGACGCCATCTGCGCCGACCCCGCGGCGACCGCAGGATCTGCGAACAATCCGCCTGCGGCGATTTCGCCGAGCACCTTGAAGCTGGCCTCGAACGCGGACGTGCCCTCGAACTTGATCGCCTGCTGGGCCTGGGCCAGGCAGCGATCGGTCACCAGCACTTCAAACAGCGCCGCGGCCTTCCGCGTCGCCGCTTCGCGCTTCGCGTCCGGTACCTTGGCAATGTCGGCAACGCTGGGATGCAACGCGATCACCGTGAAGATCCATTGCACCAGCGCGGTCTTGTCCTCGGGCGAGGTCTTGGAGACCAGGCACTTGGATAGATCATCGGTGAATGGCCCGGCGACCGCGATGCGCGGCGTGGCAACGGCTGCAACGGACAAGACGATCAGCAACAGCGGTAGGCGGGCAATGGTCATTGGCTAATGGCTCGTGTGGAAAATGATGGTCGTGTGGAAAATGAAGATGGATGCAGCGGCTTATTCACCGCCAGCCTTGCGCGCCGCGCGAATCTGCGCTTCGACCGCGGCGATCGCAGTCATATTGACCACGCGCCGCACCGTCGCCGAAGGCGTCAGCACATGCGCGGGCTTGGCCATGCCCATCAGCACCGGGCCGATGCCGATGCCGTCGGTCATGGCGCGGGTGAGGTTGTAGGCGATGTTGGCGGCATCCAGGTTGGGCATCACCAGCAGGTTGGCGCTGCCGCTGATGCGCGAGTCCGGGAAGATGCGGTCGCGGATTTCCGGATCGAGCGCGGCATCGGCGTGCATCTCGCCATCGGCTTCCATGCGCGGGCTGCGCTCCAGGATCAGTTGCAGCGCCTTGGCCATCTTGCGCGACGACGGCGAATCGGCCGTGCCGAAATTGCTGTGACACACCAGCGCCATCTTCGGCGTGATGCCGAACAGGCGCAGGCGGAACGCAGCCTGCAGCGCCGACTCGGCGATCTGTTCGGCGGTCGGGTCGTACTGCACGTGGGTGTCGGTGAAGAAGAACGGGCCCTTGGGTGTGATCACCGCCGACAGCGACGACAGGGATTTCACGCCCGGCTCCAGGCCGATCACGTCGAGCACATGCTTGAGCTTGCCGTTGTACTTGCCGACGATGCCACATAGCAGCGCATCGGCTTCGCCGCGCTTGACCATCAGCGAGGCGATCACGGTACTGCGCGAGCGCACGATCGCCTTGGCTGCCGGCGGCGACACGCCGCGGCGCTTCATGATCTCGTGGTACTGCTGCCAGTACTCGTTGAAGCGCGGGTCATCATCCGGATTGGTGAGCTCGTAGTCGATTCCCTCGCGCAGGCGCAGGCCCAGGCGCTTGACCCGGGTTTCGATCACGCTCGGGCGGCCGATAAGAATGGGTCGCGCAAGCCCCTCGTCGACCACCGTCTGCACGGCGCGCAGCACGGTTTCTTCCTCGCCCTCGGCGAACACCACGCGTTTGAGGTCGCTGCGGGCGCGATCGAACATCGGCTTCATCAACAGGCCAGTGCGGAACACGAACTGCGACAACTGCTCGCGATATGCGGGTACGTCGGTGAGCGGACGGGTGGCGACGCCGCTGGCCATCGCCGCCTCGGCCACGGCCGGCGCCAGCGAAATCAGCAGGCGTGGGTCGAACGGGCGCGGGATCAGGTAATCGGCGCCGAAGCGCGGGGTTTCGCCGCTATAGGCACTGCCCAGGTCGGACGCCTCGCGACGCGCGAGATCGGCGATCGCCTTGACGCAGGCGCGCTTCATGTCTTCATTGATCGTGGTCGCACCGACATCGAGCGCGCCGCGGAAAATATACGGGAAGCACAGCGCGTTGTTGACCTGGTTGGGGAAATCGCT
>JBKJMY010000359.1:0-3009 GCA_046596115.1 Arenimonas sp. | reverse complement strand
CGATCGTCGCCGCCGCGATCGCGTTGCGGACGCGTCCCGCCCGCCCGGTCGCGTTGGCGTCCGACGCCGCCGACGCCGCCGATGCCGCCGATGCCGCACGGCAATTGCAGCAGACTTATGGCCTGGTGACGCTCGGCATCGGCGTCAACGACCATTACCGCGGCCGCACGCTGGATTCTTTCGCCCCGGCGTTCCGGATGCTGCTGGAGCGCGCGATTGCCTTTGCCGGCAGCGACGCGCGCCGCGTGCTGGTGCCCTCGATCCCGGACTGGGGCACGACGCCTTACGCGATCGCGTCGGGCCGCGACCGCGCTGCCATCGCCCGCGATATTGATGCCTACAACAGCGTGACTCACGCGATCTGCGCGCAACGCGGCGTGGCCTGGGTGGACGTCACCACGCTGGGCCGGCGCGAGCACAACCTCGGCTTGCTGGTGGATGACGGCCTGCATCCATCCGCAGCGCTTTACCTGCAGTGGGTCGCGCGCATCGTCCCGGTGCTGCTCGCGCGCCTGCGACTGGCAACGCACCGCGCCTGAGCGCGCCCATCCGTGTGAAAATGCGGCATGCGCATCGCCCTTGTCACCGCCATCGCCGCCTTCGCCCTCGACGACGACCTGCCGCCACTGCAGGCCGCCCTGCAGGCCGCAGGCATCGAGGCACCGATCGTTGCCTGGGATGACGACACCGTCAGCTGGGCGCGCTTCGATGCTGCCTTGCTGCGTTCGACATGGGACTACAGCACGCGCCTGACCGAGTTCCTGGCCTGGGCCGAACGCATCAGCGCGCAGACGCAACTCATCAATCCGATCCAGGTCATCCGCCACAACATCGACAAGCACTACCTCGGCGAACTGGCCGAGCGCGGACTGTCGGTGGTGCCGAGCTGGTTCGTGGAACCCGGACACGACGCGGTCGCGGAACTGGGCGGGTTCCTTGCGGCGCACGCAGGCAGCGCGGACTTCGTGGTCAAGCCCTGCGTCGGTGCCGGTTCGCGCGATGCGCAGCGCTATGCACGATCGCAGGAGGCACTGGCCTGCGCGCATGTGGACAAGCTCCTCGGCCAGGGCCGCAGCGTGTTGCTGCAGCCTTATCTCGACGCGGTGGACAGCAGTGGCGAAACCGCGCTGATGTTTTTCGGTGGCGAGTTCAGCCACGCGATCCGCAAGGGCCCACTGCTGCAGCGCGACCAGGGCCCGACGCGCGCCCTGTTCGCCCCCGAAATGATCAGCGCGCGCGTGCCTGGCGACGATGAACTTGCACTGGCACGCGCGGTTCTCGACAGCCTGCCGGGTGGCCCGTTGGCGTATGCCCGCGTGGACCTGATCCGCGGCAGCGATGGTGCGCCCTGCCTGCTGGAGCTCGAACTCACCGAGCCGTCATTGTTCTTCCCGTTCGACGAAGGCGCCGCGGCACGCTTTGTTGCCGTGCTGGCGGCGCGGCTGCGGAAAGCGGCATGAAGGCGCTGGTCACCGGCGGCACCGGCTATATCGGATCCCACACCTGCGTCGAGCTGATCCAGCGCGGCGTGGACGTGCTGATCATCGACAACCTGTGCAACAGCTCGCCGAAGGTGCTGGACCGCATCGAGCAGATCACCGGCATGCGACCGGCCTTCCTGCAGGCAGACATCCGCGATGACGAGGCGATGTCTGCTGCGTTCGCGGATTTCGCGCCTGACGTGGTGCTGCACTTCGCGGCGCTGAAGGCAGTTGGCGAAAGCACCGCAAAGCCGCTTGAGTACTTCGACAATAATGTCGGCGGCTCGCTGGCGCTGTTCCGGCAAATGCAGGCGGCCGGCGTGCGCAAGCTCGTGTACAGCTCATCGGCGACAGTTTATGGCGATCCCAGCCACTGCCCGATCGCCGAAACCGCCCCGCGCAGTGCGAACAATCCTTACGGGCGCAGCAAGCTGGTGACCGAAGACCTGATCGCGGACCTCAGCCTGCCCGGCGGGCCGCTGCAGGCCGCAGTGCTGCGTTATTTCAATCCGGTTGGCGCGCATCCCAGCGGACGTATCGGCGAAGATCCGCGCGGCATTCCCAATAACCTGATGCCCTTCGTCACGCGCGTGGCCGTGGGCCGCTCGACCAAGCTGCAGGTCTTCGGAGCCGACTATCCAACCGTGGACGGCACCGGCGTGCGCGACTACATCCACGTGCAGGATCTTGCGCGGGCGCATGTGGACGCGATCGACTTCCTCGACCGGACCGGGTCGAACCTGACCGTGAACCTTGGCACCGGGCGCGGCCACAGCGTGCTTGAAGTGGTGAGTGCATTCGAGGCCGCGTCGGGGCGCACGATTGCCTGGGAGATCGCCCCGCGTCGCGCCGGTGACGTGGCCCAGTGCTACGCGGACCCGTCACTGGCCCACGCAATTCTGGGCTGGCGCGCCGAGTTCGACCTGGCACGGATGTGTGAAGACGCCTGGCGCTGGCAGCAGGGCAACCCCGACGGCTACGCCTGAGCGCCGCGCGGGGCCGCCACCATACGGTGCGCGGCATCCCTTCACACCCCCATGCCGCGGCAGCGCGGATGCCGACGCGACTGGCGCCCTGCTTCGGGTAAAATGGCCTGCCTCCTGATCCGCCGGCGTCCCCGCAGGAAATCCAAACGATGAAAATTCTGGTCGCCTACAAGCGCGTGGTGGACTACAACGTCCGTATCCAGGTGAAGCCCGATGGCTCGGGTGTTGTCACCGATGGCGTCAAGTTGTCGCCCAATCCGTTTGATGAAATTGCGCTGGAAGAAGCGCTGCGCCTGCGTGACAAGGGCATCGCCACCGAGGTGATCGTGGTAACCATCGCCCCGGCCGACGCCCAGCCGCACCTGCGCAATGGCCTGGCCATGGGCGCCAACCGCGCCATCCATGTGGTCTGCGAGGCCGGCGGTGTGCAACCGCTGGCCGCCGCCCGCGCCCTGCTCAAGCTGGTCGAGAAAGAACAGCCGGGCCTGGTGATCCTGGGCAAGCAGGCAATCGATGATGACGCCAGCCAGACCGGCCAGATG
>JBKJMY010000317.1:0-11154 GCA_046596115.1 Arenimonas sp. | reverse complement strand
GTCGCCTGTTCGGTTATGCCGCACGCGGCGTGCCGTACGGGCCCGACGACGGCACCCTCGGCGGATGGGCGGCACTGGCGTCACTACCGTTCGCACCCCAGGTCGCGTTGGGTGCCGCGCGCAACATGCTGCAACGCTATCCCGAGATGCTGTCCGCACAGAAATACGCGAGCAGCTTCAATCCGTCGCTAGCCAGCGCCGACCGCAACGCCTGGGTGTCGGCCGGCCACTTCGGCCTTGACCAGGGCATCGTGGTGGTGATGATCGAGAACCATCGCAGCCAACTGGTCTGGCGGTTGATGCGCGATTGTCCCCATGTCCGCACCGGATTGCGGCGCGCCGGATTCCGCGGCGGCTGGCTGTAACGGCCCTGTTCACCCACGGATCACGACGATGCCAAAACGCAACGACTTCAACTCGACAGCCCCACAGGACGCCTTCGATCGCGAGCGGCTGGAAAACGTGCATCCGCACAGTTGGCGCAATCCCTCGCCTGCCGACCGGTACAACCTGGTGGTCATCGGCGGCGGCACAGCGGGATTGGTCGCGGCGCACGCCGCCGCAGCGCTGGGCGCCAAGGTCGCCCTGATCGAGCGCGACCTGCTCGGCGGCGATTGCCTGAATGTCGGCTGCGTGCCATCGAAAGCGATCATCCGCACGTCGCGCCTGTATGCCGAGATGCGCGATGCCGAGCAATATGGCGCGCAAATCCCGGCCGATATCCGCGTCGACTTTGCTGCGGTGATGGAGCGCATGCGCGGCATTCGCGTTCGCATCAGCCGAACCGATTCGGCACACCGGCTGGTTGCGGCGGGCGTGGATGTGTTCTTCGGCCAGGCTCGCTTCACCGGCACCGACACGCTGGCGGTAGAGGGCGCGACACTGCGCTTCAAGAAGGCCATGATCGCCACGGGCGCGCGGCCGGACACGCCCGCGATTCCCGGCTTGGTCGAGGCCGGTTTCCTGACCAACGAAAACGTCTTCGACCTGACCGAGCTGCCGCGCAGCCTGCTGGTCCACGGCGGCGGCCCACTGGGCCGCGAACTGGCGCAGGCGTTCTGCCGCTTCGGCGCGCAGACAATCATCGCGCAGAGTTGGCCGCTGTTCCTGCCCAATGAGGAACGCGATGCCGCGCAGCTTCTGTCGGATGCATTCGCGCGCGATGGTATCGATGTGCGGCTCAACACCACTGCCGTCAACGTGCGCGTGGAACATGGGCTCAAACTCGTCGATCTGGTCAGCGACGACTACAAGAGCACGATTGCGGTCGATGCCATCCTCACAGGCACCGGTCGCGTTCCGAATGTCGACGGCCTGGATCTGGAGGCCGCGGGCGTCGACTACGACAACAAGGACGGTATCCGGGTCAATGATTTCCTGCAGACCAGTAACCGACGCGTCTATGCCGCCGGTGATGTCTGCCTCGAGCACAAGTTCACCCATACCGCCGATGCCTCGGCCCGCATCGTGGTGCGCAACGCGTTGTTCCTCGGCCGCCAGCGGGTGAGCGCATTGACGATTCCGTGGTGCACGTACACCGATCCGGCAATCGCCCATGTCGGCCTGTATGTGCGCCAGGCGCGCGAGCGGGATATCCCGGTGCGCACCTTCACCATCCCGATGCACGACGTGGATCGCGCGATCGCCGACGACGAGGAGACCGGCTTCGTCAAGATCCACGTCAGGGCGCGGACCGACCAGATTCTCGGCGCGACGATCGTCGCCCGTCAAGCCGGCGACATAATCAATGAGATCACTCTCGCGATGGTCGCGGGGATTGGCCTGCGTACCCTGGCCCGCGTCATCCACGCCTATCCCACCCAAGCCGAAGCGATCAAGAAGGCGGCGGACGCCTACAGCCGCACGCGCCTGACCCCGACCATCCAGTCGCTACTGCGGCGCTGGTTGCAGTGGTGAGCCCGCTGACGCGTGCACAGCGCCTGCGCTTGCAAGCAGGTCGATATCGGGAATGTGGTGGGCCCACCAGGACTCGAACCTGGAACCGAGGGATTATGAGTCCCGCGCTCTAACCATTGAGCTATAGGCCCGCGCAGCGGCGCGCCTAATGTAACCCGGCCGCCACGTCGTCGGAATGGGTGGCGCTCGCCGCACCCCAATGCAGGGCTCGCTGCGTGCCACGGCCTGCGCGATCGCGCCTAACTTTCCCGCCACCGCCTCGCGCCCAGGAAAATCAGCCGCAGCTGGCGCACGAAATTGTCCACCAATTCCTTTTCCTGCTTCGGCCGCCCTTGCGGCAGGTCGAGAATGTCCGACGCGGCATTCAACATCGTGGTCACGACCAGCCCGCAGATCATTTGCAGCGCGGCGCTGGACAAGTCAGGCAAGGTGCCGAGCGCGCGCAGGTCCTGCGCCATCTCCGAGGCGAAATGGCTCTCTTCAGTGCGGATGGCCTGGCGGATCACCCGCGAACCGCCGCCGCGCTCGCCGGCCAGGAAACGGAAAACAAGGCTGCGCTCCTCCACGAAGCGCTTATAGACCAACACGGAACCACGCACCATGTCGGTAGGCGGGATGCCATCGCGGCGCGCCTCGCGCAACAGGTGCCGCAAGGTCACGCCGCCCATCTCGACCAGCGCCAGGCCGAGTTCGTCGTGATCGCGGAAATGGCGATAGAAGGCCGCCGGCACGACGCCGGCTTCGCGGGTGATCTCACGCAGGCTCAGCGAGCTGAAGCCGCGTCCCTGGCCGATCAGTGCCAGCGCCGCTTCCGTCAGGCGCAGGCGGGTGCGCTCCTTGAGTTCGACCCTGCTGCTTCGAGGCGCCGGATCGGCCTTTACCGGCTTGGATTTGCCCGCAGCCAAGGTTTTCTCCATCAGGGGCAGCCAGCCAAATGACTGGAGGCCGAAGTATAGGCGGCAGGCCGAGGCGCCACTGGAGTGCAAACTCTAGACCAGTTGAGTGAACATGTGTTCACTGTAATAATAGACCCGGAAATGAAACCCGCCCACGCCAACCCGCAACAGCGCCCACAGCGGCTCCGCCGACTCCTGCAGCATCCGCTGTGGGCGCCGCTGAACCAGCCAGAGCATTGGAATTCAATGGCTTCGGCGCTGAATCCTGTCTGGTCGTTCACTGAACCGCGCGCCCGGGTGACGCGGGTCGTCGATGAGGCGCCGGGCGTCAAGAGCCTCTGGCTCAAGCCCAATGGCCGATTCGGCGGCTTCCGTCCTGGCCAGCACGTCCTGCTCGAACTGGAGATCGACGGCGCCCGCCATGGCCGTTGCTTCAGCCTGTCGGCGGCGCCGCGCGCGGACGGATTGCTGCGCCTGACCATCAAGTGCAAGGACAGTGGCCCGGTATCCAATGCCGCCCATGCGCTGCAGGTTGGACAGGTGGTTCGTCTGAGCCAGGCGCAGGGAGATTTTGCAGCGCGCAGTGCCGGCAGCAAGCTGCTGATGATCAGCGCCGGCAGCGGCATCACGCCGATGATGTCGCACCTGCATTCGCTCGCTGCCACCAATTCAAACCGCGATGTGGTTCTGCTGCATAGCAGCCATGCGCAAGCCGACATGATCTTCGGCGATGAGTTGCGCGCGCTGGCATCGCACTGGCCACAACTGCGCGTGCATCTGCACACAACCAAGACGCAGGGTCGACTGGACGATCACGCTATCGCAGCCTGCGTGCCGGACTGGACGCAACGCGAAGCCCTGCTTTGCGGCCCCGACGGATTCATGCAAACCGTCACTGCCATGGTTGCCGCCGCTGGATGCAGCGAGCAGTTGCACAGCGAGAGTTTCGGCGGGCGCGCTTCCGCGATCGACCCGGACGCCGCCGAACACGCGGTGTCGTTCGACGCCAGCGGAAAAACGTTCATCGCCAAGGCCGGACAAAGCCTGCTCGACGCTGCCGAAGGTGCGGGCATGCAGCCGCGTTTCGGATGCCGGCGCGGCATCTGCCGAACCTGCCAATGCCGCAAGCGCAGCGGCACGGTACTGAATCTGCTCACCGGCCAGACCTCTGGCCCGGGCGAGGAACTGATCCAACTTTGCATCTCCACTCCACAAAGCGCGATTGAACTTGCGCTCTGAGTACAGGACAAAATCAAATGATCGCCAAGACCCGACTCTATCCCGACTCCCTGGCCGGCTTCCAGGCTGAGCTCGATGCGTTGCGCGTGGAAGTTTTCGCCGACGTCGGCGAACAGGACGCACGACATATCCATCGCATGCGGCATGTCGTGCGGGGCTCGGCGATTGCAGGTCGTGGCCTGCTGATGTTCGGCATCGGCCCAATCAGCTGGGTCGCTGGCGTGCTCAGCCTGGCGCTGGCCAAGATCGTCGAGAACATGGAGGTCGGTCACAACGTGATGCACGGTCAGTACGACTGGATGAACGACGATTCGCTGCATTCGCAAACCTATGAGTGGGACATCGTCTGCGACGGTGACCATTGGCGGCACTCGCACAACGTCGAGCACCACGACCACACCAACATCCTCGGCAAGGACCACGACTACGGCTACGGCATGCTGCGCCTGAGCGCGCAGCAGAAGTGGTCGCCAGCAACCCTGTTGCAGCCGTTCTGGTACCTGCTGCTGGCGGTGAATTTCCAATGGGGCGTGGCGGTACACGACATCAAGGTTGGCCGCTTCGTCCTGGGCCGGATGAAGCTGGCGGAATTCCGCCAGCGGATGCGCCCGTTCCTGCGCAAGGCCGGGCGGCAATTGTTCAAGGATTACGTGCTGTTCCCCGCCCTGGCGTTCTGGCAATGGCCGCGCGTGCTGCTCGGCAACCTGGTCGCCAACGGCATCCGCAACCTGTGGACCAACGCGATCATCTTCTGCGGCCACTTCACCGAAAACGCGCAGACCTACACGCGCAAGGAAGTCGAAAATGAAACGCGCGGCCAGTGGTACCTGCGCCAGATCCATGGCTCAAGCAATCTCGAGGGGAGTCGCGCCTTCCATCTGCTGACCGGACATTTGAGCCACCAGATCGAGCACCACCTGTTCCCGGACCTGCCGGCGCCGCGTTATGTCCAGATTGCGCCGCGCGTGCGCGAGATCTGCGCGCGCTATGGCGTGCACTACAACACCGGTGGGTTCTGGAAGCAGTACGGCAGCGTGTTGGCGAGGATTTTCCGGTTTGCGGTGCCGGGTCGGCAGCAGATGGCGGCGTCCTGATTTGCTGGAACGCCCGCCTGCTACCTGGCCGGAATAGCGTCTGCCTGCTGCCTGGCCGGAATAGCGAGCGCAGGCTGTGCCTCGATCCAGCGCACGCTGCGCTCCACCGCTGGTGATGAATCTGCAGAATGGAAGCCGTTGAGCATCCCGATGTGGCCCACGCCCGGGAACAGCTGCAACTCCACCGGCTCGCCATGGGAACGCAGCCGCGCCGCCAGGTGCTCGCTGTTGGCCGGCCAAACCGTCTTGTCGGCATCGCCATGCAGCAGCAGGAACGGCGGTTCGTCGCCATCGGCGAAATTGATCGGCTGCGTTGAAGGCCAACCCGCCCGGGGGCCGAGCGCTTGCATCACCAGCGGGTCAGTCAGCGGCAGGAAGTCATAGGGCCCGGACAAGCCGACGACACCGGCGAGGTCACGCGGACGCATCGCCTGCGCGGCGAGGAACTGTTTGTCGGTCGCCAGCAGCACGGCAATATGCGCTCCCGCCGAATGTCCCATCAGGAATAGCCGCCGCGGATCGCCGCCGTACTCACCGGCGTGCGCGCGCGCCCAGGCTACGGCGCTGGCACCATCGTGCATGAACGCGGGAAACGGATGCGCCGGTGCCTTGCGGTAATCCGGGATCAGTACCAGCATCCCGCGCCGCGACAAGGTCTCGCCGACGAAGCGATACCAGCCGCGCTCGCCGCTCTGCCAGCTTCCGCCGTAGAAGAACACCACCACCGGCGCATTGCGCACATCACCCGCAGGGCGATAGATGTCGAGCGACAAGCCGTTGGCCGGATCGAAGGCGACCGTCTCGCCTTCCGCCACGCCGATATTGATCGCGTGGAAGTAAACGGACTGGCAGGCGCCGAGCGCCAGCACGAAAAGGGCGGCCGAAGCGGCGCGCAAGGATTGGGCAAGGGTCATCTACCCATAATCACGGCGACGATGTCAGTGCCGCGTCAAATGACGCGAAACCGGGAGGCTGCGGTTCAGTCCGTGGCCATCCAGGCTTCGATCTCGGCGACGGTGCGCGGTGCGGCCGCAGACAGGTTTTTCGGCTCGCCGGTGGTGACCAGCACGTCATCTTCGATCCGCACGCCGATGTCGCCGTACTTGGCGAGCGCCGCATCAATGCCGGCGCGTTCGCTGGCAGGCAGCGCCAGGTAGGTCGCGTTCTGCTTCACGTCATTGGGGCGCACATACAGGCCCGGCTCGTCGGTGATGATGGTGCCAGCCTTGAGCACGCGCGTACCGTCGCCCACGTCATGCGTGCGCAGCCCGAGCCCGTGGCCCAACCCGTGGAAGAAATACCAGCCCACCTGCTTGGGCTCGTTGCGGCTCACCAGGCCCATCGCAAGCAAATCCTTGCCCAACTCGGTGACCGTCAGCTTCTGCAGGTCCACCATCGACGTGCCGGGCCGCATCTTCGCCATGATCAGGGTCTGCACGCGCAGCACCGACTCATACACGCGGCGCTGCTCTGGGTTGAACGTGCCGTTCTGCGGATAAGTACGGGAGACGTCGGCCGAATAGCCGTTGTATTCCGCGCCGATGTCGGTCAGCAGCAGCGCGCCGGGCACGATCGGGTCGTTGTTGGTTTCGTAGTGCAGCGTCGTGGAGTTGCGGCCCGATGCAACGATCGACGGGAACGCCCAGCAGCAGGCACCCAGGTTGCGGTAGGTGTATTCGATGGTCGCCTGCACTTCGTATTCGTGCTTGGCGGTGCGTACGCGATGCATCGCCGCCTTCTGCGCCGCGACGGTGATGTCGATGGCCTTCTGGATGTCGGCAAGTTCGCCTGCATCCTTGATGTTGCGCATCGCCGACAGCAGCGGGAAGGCGTCGCGGAACTGCAGCTCGGGATAGCTGCGGCGCAGTTCGTCCACCAGCTTCAACTCGGCGCTCTGCTCGCCGCCCAGGCCGCGGTCTTCCATGATCAACCAGACGATGGCCTTGCCTGCGCGCACCTTGTCGCGGAACGTCTTGATCCCGGGGTCACCGGAGCGCACGTCACCCCAGGCGGCGGTGGCGAAGGCGGCGGACAGGAACGGGCGAAACTTCGTCGACGACACCGCTTCCTTGATCCCCGTCGCCGCAGCGACTTCGTCGTGCGGCGCGATGCGTCCGGTCCACACTTCCTTGGACTGATCGCTGTCGCGGGTGAACACGATTTCCTGGTGCGCCGGATCGCTGGGCATGAGCACCAGCGAGGTCTCGGGTTCGTTCTGCCCGGTGAGATAAAGCAGGCTGTCTTCCTGGCGGTAAGGCCAGTCCACGTCGCCATTGCGCGGCGATGGCGCCGGCGAGATCAGGATGAGCATGCTGTCCGGGCCAATCTGGCGGGCCAGCTCGGCGCGGCGGGCGGCGTAGTCGGCAGGCGTGGCGGCGCTGGCCAGCAGCGGCAGCAGGACCAGGAGGGCGGCGAGGGGCGCGGAGACGGCGAGTCGCTTCATGGGTGGGCTCGGGACGGGCTAGCGCCGAGTGTAGCCATTCCTGCCCCGGGGACAGGGCTGCCAAAAGGCATGGCCGGCGTGACGCCGTGCCCGGTTCGGCGACCTAGCGGGCCCGTTCGGCGACCTAGCGGGCGGGTTCGGCGACCTAGCGGGCCCGTTCGGACAGTTCACTGTCCGATTTAGCTGCCTTGACAATGGCTGCCTATGCAGTCATTGTGCGCGGCATGACCACTCGACGCACCCCCCGACCCGCCACAGCTGCGCCCACCGGCGGCCCGTTCTACCGCGGCGATGACTACCGGATCGAGGGTTCGGTCGGGCACCTGGTGCGCCTGCTCATCGGTTCGATGAACCGCCGCATCGACGTCCAGATGCAGCCGCACGACCTGACCGCCATGCAATGGAAGCCGCTGCTGATGCTGAAGTTCGGCATCGCCACCACCGCTGCCGAACTGGCGCGGCAGAACTGCTCGGATACCGGCGCGATGACCCGGATGATCGACCGGCTCGAGGCCAAGGGCCTGGTACAGCGCACGCGCAGTGAACACGATCGCCGCGTGGTGCATCTGGAATTGACGGCGGATGGCCGCAAGGCCGCCGACCAGGTTCCCTTTGGGCTGTCGGATGTGCTCAACGAACACCTGGCTGGTTTTACCCAGGAGGAATTCGAGCAATTGCTATCGCTGTTGCGCCGGATGATCGACAACGGCGCCCTCGCCGCGTCCGGCGATGTCGACGCGCTGCATGCCGATACAACCGATGCAACCGATGCAGTCGCGAGTGATGCAAACGCGAGTGACCCAAACGCGCGTGATGCAAACGCGAGTGATGCAAACGCGAGTGACGCCGACGCACGCGGCCTGGATGCAAGCCACTCCTCCCCCAACCGCAACAACGCCCCCGGAACCGCACGATGAACGCCGCTGCCCCGCTCAATCCGACGCGCAAGCGCGCCCTGATCGCCATCGCTGCAGTGGTCGCCATCGCGGCGATTGCCTATGGCATCTACTGGTACCTCTACCTGAGCCACTACGAAGACACCGACGACGCCTATGTGCAGGGCCCCATCGTGCTTGTGACAGCGCAGGTCGCTGGCACGGTACTGGCGGTGGATGCACAGGACACCGACCACGTGATCAAGGGCCAGCGCCTGGTCGCGCTGGATCCGGCCGATGCGCAGGCGGGGCTCGACGAAGCCCGCGCCGCGCTGGCACAGACGCAGCGCGAAGTCGGCCAGGTCTATGGCAACGATGCCGCCACCGCCGCCGGCGTGCAGGCCCGCGAGGCCGACGTCGCCAATGCTGCCGCCGATCGCCAGCGCGCCGACCAGGACCTTGCCCGCCGACGCACTCTCGCCGCACGCCAGGTGATTTCGCGCGAGGACCTCAGTCATGCGCAGGCCGTCGCCGTGTCCGCACGCGCTGCCGAAAATGCGGCACGCGCTGCACTGGAGGCCGCGCGCCAGCAATTGTCCGCAAATCGCCAGCTCACCAAGGGCGTGGATCCGGCCGCGCACCCGAAAGTGCAGGCGGCGGAAGCACGCGTGCGCGAAGCCCAGCTGGCACTCGTGCGCGCCACGGTCAACGCGCCGGTGTCTGGCGTCATCGCAAAGCGCAGCGTGCAACTGGGCCAACGCGTGCAGCCTGGCGCACCGATGCTGGCCATCGTGCCGCTCGACCAGGTGTGGGTGGACGCGAACTTCAAGGAGCCGCAGCTGCGCAAGATGCAGGTCGGCCAATCGGTGCTGATGCATGCGGACCTGTTCGGCAAGGATGTCGCTTTCCATGGCCGCATCGCCGGCTTGGGCGCAGGTACCGGCGCTGCATTCGCATTGCTTCCGGCGCAGAACGCCACCGGTAACTGGATCAAGGTGGTGCAGCGCATCCCGGTGCGGATCACGCTGCAGGCCGACGAATTGCGCAAACATCCGCTGCGCATCGGGCTGTCGATGCAGGTCGAGGTGAACACCGCCGACGCGGCGCACTGACATGGCCGCAGTCGGGCCGCGCGCGGGCGCCGTCGAATATCCGCCGCTGACCGGTGGCGCATTGGTGCTCGGCACCATCGTATTGGCGCTGGCGACCTTCATGAACGTGCTCGACACGGCGATCGCCAACGTGTCGATCCCGGCCATCGCTGGCGACATGGGCGTGAGCCCGAACCAGGGCACCTGGGTGATCACCTCGTTCGCCGTTGCCACGGCGATCTGCGTGCCGCTGACCGGCTGGTTGACGCAGCGCTTCGGCCAGGTGCGCCTGTTCATCACCAGTGTGCTGCTGTTCGTGGTCGCATCGTTCCTGTGCGGCCTGGCCACCAGCCTGCCGATGCTGATTGCCTTCCGCATCCTGCAGGGCGCGGTTGCCGGCCCGATGATCCCGTTGTCACAGACCTTGCTGCTGGCCAGTTACCCAAAGGCGCGCGCGGGCACGGCGCTGGCGTTCTGGGGCATGACCACGCTGGTAGCGCCGGTGATCGGCCCACTACTCGGCGGCTGGATCACCGACCAGTTCAGCTGGCCATGGATCTTCTACATCAATATTCCCGTTGGCCTTGGCGCGGCCGCGGTGACCTGGATGCTGTATCGCGATCGCGAGTCGGTGGTGCGTCGCCTGCCGATCGACAAGGTTGGCCTGGCCCTGCTGGTGATCTGGGTGGGCGCGATGCAGATCATGCTCGACAAGGGCAAGGACCTGGACTGGTTCGCGTCCACGCAGATCGTGGTGCTGGCGGTGGTGGCACTGGTCGGCTTTTTTGCGTTCATCGCCTGGGAGTTGACTGACGAACATCCGGTCGTGGACCTGAGCCTGTTCAAGAGCCGGAATTTCTGGACCGGGACACTCGCGATCTCGCTGGGCTTCGGTGCCTTCTTCGGCAACCTCGTGCTGCTGCCGCTGTGGCTGCAGCAGTACATGGGTTACACCTCCACGCAGGCCGGCATGGTGTTGGCGCCAGTCGGTATCTTCGCCATCCTGCTGTCGCCCTACGTCGGCCGGAAGATCGGCACGAGCGATCCGCGTCGGCTGGCCACGGTGGCGTTTGCCGTGTTCGCGCTGGTGCTGTGGATGCGCTCGTGGTTCAACACCGATGCCGACTTCGCCACCATCATGATCCCGACCGTGCTGCAGGGCATCGCGATGGCGTTCTTCTTCACGCCACTGGTGTCGCTGATCTTGTCCGGCCTGCCGCCAGATCGCATTGCCGCGGCGTCGGGCCTGTCGAATTTCGCGCGCATCACCGCTGGCGCGGTCGGCGCCTCGCTGGCGACGACGATGTGGGAATCACGCTCGGCGTTGCACCATTCGCAACTGGCGGAAACCATCAACATGGCCAGCCCCGGGGCGATGGCCACGCTGCGGCGGATGCAGGCGCAGGGCCTTGGCGACCAGCAGTCGCTGGCGATCATCAACCGGCTGATTGACCAGCAATCGGCGATGCTGGGTGCCAACGATCTGTTCCGGGTGTCGGCGTGGTTGTTTTTGTTGCTGATCCCGGTGATCTGGTTGGCGCGACCGGTGCGGTCTGCCAAAGCCGCGGCGCCGGATGCCAGTGCGGCGCACTAGGCGGT
>JBKJMY010000114.1:0-19837 GCA_046596115.1 Arenimonas sp. | reverse complement strand
ATGCGGTAACGGTCAACGGCAACTCGACCGAGTCGGGTGCGCATTCGCTGGCATCGGTCGCCAACACGGCCACCGAAGTCGACACTGGCACCGCTTACCAGGTGTTCGCCGGTGAAGCGATTGCCTTAAGCGAAGCGTTCACCACCGGGTCGCAAGCCAACTACACCTCGTCACTGGCCTGCTCGGGCAATGGCACGGCGTTGGAGGGCAGTTCGCTGGCCATCAACCCGGCCGATACGGCGATCAGTTGCGGATACACGAATGCCCGCATCGGCGCGACGCTGACGGTCCGCAAGACCTGGGTCAATGCGGTCGTCAATGACGCAGTATCGGTGACCACCACCGGCGCGGCTAACAACGCCAACCTGGCGTCGATCGCCGGCACGCCCAGCGAAACTGACGCCGGCACCCCGGTGAATGTGTTCGCCGGCGAGGCGATCACGATCTCCGAGTCCTACACCACCGGTGCGTCCGCGAACTACACCTCGTCGCTGGCCTGCACGGGCAACACCACGCCCCTGTCCCCCAGTAACGTGCTGACAGTGACTACCGGTGACGGTGCCATCGTCTGCACCGAAACCAATACCCGCCGCGCGGCCACCCTGACCTTGCGCAAGACCTGGGTCACGGCCCTGGTCGGCGACACGGTCAGGATCACCACCAGCGGCGCGACCAACACTGCATCGTTGTCGTCCACCGCCGATACCGCGAACGAGACCGATACCGGTACATCGGTGAACGTGTTCGTCGGCGAGGCGATCACCATCACCGAGGCCTTCACCACTGGTTCGGCTGCTGCATACAACGCAGTACTGACCTGCACGGGTAACACAACGGCGCTGTCGAACAATGTGCTGACGATCAACGCGGCCGATTCCGCGGTGGTCTGCACCGAGACCAATACACGCATCGCCTTCCCGATCCTCAACGTCACCAAGACCGCGACTCCGACGACTTTCGTCGTCGGCCAGCCGGCGGCGTACAACATCACGGTGACCAACGGCGGCGCGGGGGCCACGACTGGCAACTTCACAATCGCCGACAACCTGGCCACGGGCATCAGCCTGGTCAGCGCGACTGGCGCGAACTGGAGCTGTACCGGTACCACGTCGCTCAGCTGCACCTTCTCCGGCACTCTGGCAGCTGGCGCGAGCACCACGCTCACGCTGAATGTCGCGGTGGGCCAGACGGCCACGACCGGCAACAACAGCGCCAGTGCGACCGGCGGCGGCGACGTAACCTGCCCGGAGGCCGGCCACTGCACCGGTACGGTGCTAGTACCGATCCAACCACAGGGTCCGTCGCTGAGCATCGTCAAGAGCGCAAGCCCGGTGCGCATCAACGCCGGCTCGCTGGTGCTCTACACGCTGACCATCACCAACATCGTCAACTACGACGTGACCGATGCGCAGGTCCGCGACATGCCGCCCAATGGCCTGGCCTATGTGGTCGGCAGCGGTCGGATCTATGACACCAACGCGGCCAACAACGCCGTCAGCGGTGCCCGCCCGATCGTGTTCTCCGGTGTGGATGTTGCGCACGGCCAGACCATCCGCATCCAGTACCTGCTGCGAGCGGGTGCGGCGCTGGCCTTCGGCGAGTACACCAACTACGCCCAGGCCTTCCGCCTCGGCCGGCCGATCTCCAACATCGCCTCGTTCACCGTGTATGCCGAAACCGGCGCCGACCCGCTGCTCGAGCAGACGCGGATCCTCGGCAAGGTGTTCGACGACAAGAACGGCAATGGCTGGCAGGACGACGGTGAGCGCGGGGTGCCGGGTGTCCGGATCGCCGGCGTCAACGGCCTGGTCTCCGAGACCGATGCCTACGGCCGCTACCACCAGGAAGGCATCGTGTTGCCGAACCAGGAGCGCGGTATGAATTACGTGCTCAAGCTGGACAAGGCGACCCTGCCGCCGGGTGCTTCGATCACCACGGAAAACCCGCTGATCCGCCGCATCACGGCGGCCATCCCGGCCCGCTTCGACTTTGGCGTGAAGTTGCCGGCACAGGCCCCGATGGCGGCGAGCTTCGAGGATGTCGACCTGGGTGAAATCAACTTCACCCCGGGCAGCACCGAGATTCGCCCCGAGTACCAGGGCGTGCTCGATCGCATCGCCAATGACGTCAAGGCCCACCAGGCTGGCGAAGTGTTCGTCGACAGTGCGACCGGCAACTCGCCGCTAGCCTTCGAACGCGCCGGCAAGGTCCGCGACCAGATCGTCGAGCGGTTGTCGCCCGAAGAGCGCAGCAACTTCACCATCACGGTGCGCTTGCAGGCGAAGGACGGAACCACCGGCGAGATGGGCGTCAGCGATGAGGTCAGTCTCGGCCAGGTGTTCTTCGACACGGACAAGTCGACCATCCGGCCGGAGTTCGAGTCGCTGCTTGACTCGATCGCCGCCAGGATCGAGGCGGTGGGTTCCGGCCGGGTGAACATCGTCGGCCACGCCGACCTGCGCGCGTCGACCGAATACAACCAGGCCCTGGGTCTGCGCCGAGCGAACTCGGTCTACGACGCGATCGCGAAGCGATTGAGTCCGGAAGCGCGTACCAAACTAAGCGTTGAAGTCGAGGGTGCCGCGCAGGCGCCGGGAGCCGGTCAGTGAATAGGAACCGTCAGTTCATGAAAACTCGGATGAAGCTTCTGGATTACACCCTCATCAGCCTGCTGGGCACGGTTGTGCCCGCGGCCTGGGCCCAGACCGCGCCGGAACCGGCTCCTGCAGCATCGGACCAGACCGTCGTGAAGATCCGCAGCGAGGGCGAGAACGGGTCGGTGGATACATCACCGGCCGGCCTCCAGGCCTTCCGACGCGTCGACGTCACCCAGATGAACCCTGGCTCCATTCCGGTCTCGGGCAGGTTCGTCATCAACCTGCCCAGCGGCGGAATGGTCTGGGCGACCGAAGATCCCCAGTTGGCCCAGCCCATACTCAATGTGCAGGCTGGCTCGCTGGTCGGCTTTGCCGGCGGCAAGATCACCGGTCCGGTCAACTTCCAGACCTATAGCAACTACTCGGCGTTCGCCAAGAGCTTCGAGATCCTGGTGTACCGCGGCACCGATACCGACCTGATTGCACCGGTCGCCACCATCCCAGGCACCGTTGCCAACTTCGGCCAGGTCACCTGGGACGGCGCGATGAGCGACGGCCCGGCCCTGCACGAAGGCGACGAACTGCAGTACGTCCTCCGGGTGACCGGCAACGACGGCAACGTCGACGAGACCATGCCCAACCGCCTGCAACTGGTTCGGCCGGAATCGATCGAGCGCAGCCTCAACCAGCTGGTGCGCAGTGGCGTCGGCAATTTCGATGGCTTGAGCGCGACCCAGATCCAGCAGCGCGACCTGCAGTCGGCAATCAACGGCACCAGTAACCTGCGCCAGCAGAACATCGCGGTATATGGCTCGCGTGTACGCGTTATCGGCCAGGATATCCCGGCCAACATGCCGATCAGCATCAATGGCCAACCGCAGCCGATCGACCTCGAGCGCAAGTTCGCGGCCGAATTCCTGCTGCCGGTCGGCCAACACAGCTTCGACGTGCAAACCGGTAGCGGTCCGCAGGCTGCGCATCGCCAGCTGGACATCAATGTCACCGGCAAGTACTTCTTCATGGTCGGACTTGCTGACCTGACCTTCTCGCGCAACAAGATCAGCGGCTCCGTTGCTCCGGTCGGCCTTGCCGATCGCTACGATGGCACCCTGACCGAGGGCCGCTTGGCGCTGTACCTGAAGGGCAAGATCAAGGGCAAGTACCTGATCACCGCGCAGGCGGACACCACCGAGCGCGAAATCGGCCACCTGTTCAAGGGCTTCTTCGACAAGGATGCCCGCGACATCTTCCGACGCCTCGACCCGGACCAGTACTACCCGGTGTATGGCGACGACTCGACCACCTATCGCGATGCCGATACGCAGGGCAAGCTGTATGTGCGCGTTGATTGGGACAAGAACCAGGCACTGTGGGGCAACTTCTCCACCGGCCTGACCCACAGCGAGTTCAGCCAGTACGTGCGCAGCCTTTACGGTGCGGCGATCTCCTGGCGCAGCCATGGCACCAATGTCCTGGGCGAGCCGAATGTCAGCGTTCGTGCTTTCGGATCCGAAGCGCAGAACGCCCCCGGCCACACCGAGTTCCTCGGCACCGGCGGCAGCCTGTACTACCTCAAGCACAGCGACCTGCTGCCTGGATCGGAGCACGTCACGCTGGAAACGCGCGACGAGATCACCGGCCGCGTCGAAGTCCGCACCGAGCTGATCCGCGGCATCGACTACGAGATCGACGAGCTCCAGGGCCGCCTGATCATGACCCGGCCGCTGATGCAGATCGTGCGCGACAACCTGCCCACGATCACCCGTGATTCGCCGTTGGATGGCTTCAGCAACATCCTGCTGGTGGACTACGAGTACGTGCCGCAGGGCTTCGACACCAAGCAGATGACCTCGGGGCTGAGCGGCAAGGCATGGATCGGCGATCATTTCGCGGTCGGTGGCACTTACGTCGATGAGAACCGGTCAGGCGATGACTACACCCTGGGCAGCGTCGACTTGACGCTGCAGGCTGGTCGCGGCACCTACCTGAAAGTCGAGCAGGCGCATACCAAGTCGCAGAGCGCGCCGGTGTTCTATTCCGACAACGGCGGCCTGAGCTTCATCCAGACCAACGGTTACAGCGACTCAAACTCCGGAGACGCTCGCAGTCTCGAGGCACGCGCCAACTTCAAGGAGCTCGGCTGGACCGAGCGCGAGTGGACCGTGGGTGCCTGGTGGCGCAAGGTCGACGCTGGCTTCTCGATTGCCCGCTACTCGCGTGGCTACGACATCACTGAGAAGGGTGTCGAATTCGCCGGGCAGCTGACCGATGATGTTCGCCTGAGCGGCCGCTACAGCGACGCCAATCGTGGTGGCGAGAGCTTCCAGGACGGCAACCTGATGATCGATTGGCGCATCGGCGAAAACGACCGACTGGTCGGCGAGCTGCGCCATGTCACCGAGAACCGCTACTTCAACGGCGGCGAATCCTCGTACTACGGCAGAGCCAAGGGCAGCCTGGCAGCGATCAAGTACAGCCACCGCGTCGGCAAGACGCTCGACGTCTATGGCGTGGTCCAGTACACGCTGGACAACGACCACGGCCGCTACGCAGATAACAACGCCTATACCCTCGGCGCCCGTTACCTGTTTGGCAACCTGTCCTCGTTCGGTGCGGAGCTGACCCATGGTGACCGCGGCAACGCGGCGACCATCGACGCCGAATACCAGATGAGTCCGATGCATACGCTTTACGCGGGCTACACCTACTCGACCGACACCACCTCGGGCGATCCGCTGTTCAGCACGCGCACGCCAAGTGGCCTGACCCTCGGCCAACGCTGGCGGGTGTCGAACCAGGTCAACCTGTTCAACGAGAGCCAGTTCCTCAAGCAGGGCAGCGAAAGCGGCATTGCCCACACCTTCGGCATGGATTTCTATCCGCGCCAGGGCTGGAGCACCGGTTTCACCTTGCAGAAGGGCGAGCTGAGTTCGATTGATGGCATCGTTGATCGCCGTGCCATCAGCGTCAATGCAGGGCACACCAGCCCGGCGGCGCAGTGGAACAGCAAGCTTGAGTACCGTCGTGATTCCGGCGATGCGGACCGCACCCAGTGGGTCGGCACCAATCGCATCTTGTTCAAGGTCAATCCGGACTGGCGCCTTGCCGGCCGGTTGAACTGGAGCAAGACCACGGACATGAACAATCCCACCCTCAGCGCCAAGTTCTATGAAGGCAACGTCGGCTTCGCCTATCGGCCGGTGGCCAACGACCGCTTGCAGGTGTTGGGCAAATACACCTACCTGTATGACCTGGCCAGCTTCGGACAGGATTCCCTCAGTGAGTACGACCAGCGGTCGAACATCTTTTCGCTTGAGGGCATCTGGCGCCTCAACACCAAGTTCGAGCTGGCCGGCAAGGTCGCCCATCGCCAGGGCGAAGCCCGCCTGGCCCGTGGCGAAGGTGAGTGGTTCAACTCGACGGCCGACTTCTACGCCATCCAGGCGCGTTACGACCTGGTCTGGAAGTGGGACGCGCTGCTTGAGCACCGCTGGCTGAAGGTCAACCAGAACGGCAGTACCCGCAGCGGTTGGCTGGTAGGCGTGGATCGCCACGTCAGCGAAAACTTCCGCGTCGGCCTGGGTTACAACTTCACCAGCTTCAGCGATGACCTCGCCGTGCTGGACTATGACCACAAGGGCTGGTTCCTCAACGTCACCGGTACGTACTGATCGCAGGTTCCTTCCGGCCCAGCCGGAGTCACCTCGGCAAAATGGAAAACGCCCGGCATTGCCGGGCGTTTTTTATTGCCTCAAGCGGCCCTGCGGGCGGCGCGGATGCAGGCCCACATCCCGGTGATCGTTAGCCGTTCGCCTCGAAGCGGTTGGCTGCGACGTTCTTGCGCACCTTGCGCGGATCCCAGACCCGCCCGTTCATCGCGATATAGACACCCGGCGGCAGCGACTGCACGGCGCCCACTGCGGTTCCAACATTGAACTCGGCATCCGAGCCGCGGAATCCGGCCGGGTTCAAGGCCCCGGTGATGACAATGGTCTTGCCTTCGATACCGGCGAGCACCGCGGCTGTCTCGACCATCGTGTCGGTGCCATGGGTAACCAGGACGTGCGACGAGCGCTGGGCCGAGATGGTTGCGCGCAGCAACTCGCGATCTGCCGTATCGATGTGCAGGCTGTCCTTGCGCAGGATCGGGATGACGCTGAAGCGGAACGCCACGCCGAGTTCCTGCAGGATCCGGCCGATCTGCGGCTCTCCGACCTGGTAATCCGACTTGTCGTCGAAGTAGACCTTGTCGATGGTGCCGCCGGTGGTGACGATCAGCAGTTCTTCCATGGCCATGGCCGCCTCCTGGATTCAGCGCCGATTATACGTTCGAGCGGCTAGGCATTCGGGTTCGACGCGGCCTTCGCCGCGAAGCGCGCGCGCATGCCGTCCCAGCTGACCAGCAAGGCGAGCGCGAGGGCAAGCAGGGCTTCGGCCACCGCCGGGATGCGATCTGCGGGCACGGCCCAGGCCTCGACGATGCCGTGGCAGAAGTAGGGCAGCGAGGCCAGGCCGGCCCAGAACCAGCCGTTCGGCCGCTTCGATGCCAGTCGCAATGCGACCAGCAACAAGGGAAGTGAAAAGACCGCAGCAGCCAGTGTCGGCCGTTGCCAGAGCCACTGGACGCCGATCAGGGCGGCAAGAACGGCCAGCGCGCCGGCGCGGGCAGGCGTCACGGGCCCAGCCTCCGGGCGATCAGTGCCACCCGACGCCCCAGCGCGCGGGCCAACAGCTTTTCGTCATCGGTGAGGGGCAGCGTGTCGTCATCTCCAGCGACATGGCTTGCGCCATAGGGCGTGCCTCCGCTGCGGGTGGTATGCAAGCCCGGCTCGGTGAACGGGATGCCGACCAGCAGGGCGCCGTGGTGCAGCAAGGGCAGCATCATGGTCAGCAGCGTGCTCTCTTGCCCGCCATGCAGGGTGCCGGTGGACGTGAAGCAGGCGGCAGGTTTGCCGACCAGGGTGCCGCTGACCCACTCCGCCCCCGTGCCGTCGAGGAAGTACTTCAAGGGCGCCGCCATGTTGCCGAAGCGGGTCGGGCTGCCGAGGATCAGGCCAGCACATTCAGCCAGATCGCTGTGCTCCACGTACGGCGCGCCCTCATCGGGAACGGCAGCGGCTGCCACCTGGGTGACCGGTGCCACGGCCGGCACGGTGCGCAAGCGCGCACCGCAGCCGCCTTCCTCGACGCCACGCGCCACCTGGCGCGCCAACTGCGCGACCGAGCCGCCGCGGCTGTAATACAGGATCAGGATGTCGGGCATGGGGCCTCCTTGGATGCACAGCCTATCCGAACCGGCTGGATTGCCACCATTTCGCAGTGAAGCGTTACCCTTCAGGCATGGCCCACGCATCCAAGACCCTCCTGCAGGAACTCCGTGGCTGGCTCGCACAGGTCGATCGCGAGCGGCTCACGCAGTTCTCGCGCTTCCTGCTGCGGCGCTTTGTCGATGACCGTTGCTTCGAGTCCGCCGGCGCGCTGGCCTACACGACGCTGTTTGCGCTCGTGCCGTTTTCGGCCGTGCTGTTCGCCGTGCTGTCGGCGTTTCCCAATTTCCACGACTGGGCCAACCGGCTGAGCGAATTCGTGTTCTCCAACTTCGTCCCGGCGTCAGCGCGGGGCGTGGAGGTCTACCTGCGCCAGCATGCCCAGGACGCACGCGACCTCACCGCCAGCGGAGTGGTTGCGCTGGTGGCATCTGTCCTGGTGACCATGTGGAGCATCGAGCAGACCTTCAACCGGATCTGGCGGGTGCCTTCGACCCGTCCGAAGGTCACCCGGATCCTGTTGTACTGGACCCTGCTGACCCTGGGATCCCTGCTCGTGGTCGCGGGGCTGACCGCGACCTCGGCGCTATTTTCGATTCCGGCGCTGGCGGGCGTGCAGCCCAATGGCTTCGGTGAGCAGATGTTGCGCTACCTGCCACATGCGCTGGAGCTGGTGGCATTCACCGCGGCCTTCTGGTTCATCCCGCATCGCACGATCCCGCTCCGGTTTGCCTTTTTCGGTGGCCTGTTCACCACATTTGCCTTCGAGTGGCTAAAGGCCGGGCTGGCCATCTACCTGCGCAATGCGTCCTACGAGGCACTTTACGGCGTGCTCGCGGTGATCCCGATCTTCCTGATATGGGTTTACATGAGTTGGCTGGTGGTGTTGCTGGGCGCGTCCCTGGCGGCATCGCTGGCGTCTTTCCGCTACCAGCCCAAGTCCATGCGGCTGACCCCGGGCGCGGAGTTGTACGCCGTGATGCGCGTGCTCGGTCGATTCGAGGAAGCGCGTGCCCAGGGCACGGGCCTGCACCTTGGCGAGATCCGGCAGCGCGAGCCTGGCCTGACCGATGAATTGCTCCAGGTCATCGTTTCATCGTTGTGCAAGATGCGCATCGTGGCACGGGCTGAGTCCGGCGCCTGGCTGCTTTCGCGCGACCTTGACGCGGTCCTGCTCGGCGAGGTGTATGAAGGGATGCACCTGCGCGTGCCGCCGCCGGAAGTCGAGCTGTGCCTGCCGTCGCGCCACGATGCCGTCGGGCGCGCGGCCCAGTCGGCCCTCGAGCAGGTTCGCGAGCACCTCAAGCCACCGCTGGAGCGCACCATCGCCAGTTTCCTCGCACCGGATCCGGAAGGAAGCAACAACAAATGAAAGTCACCGCTGACCACTCCCATGCCGCCAAGTGCGTGGCACTGCTGTTGCTCGCAGCGATCGCCGCCAGTTGTGGACGCGATGCGTCCACGGCACCGGTCACAGCACCGGCTGCGGCAGCCTCCGCGACGTCCGCCGCGACGTCCGCCCCGACGTCCGCCGCGTCGGTCGCGACGGCTGCGACGGCTGCGGTCGCCAATGCAAATGCCGCGCCGCAGGAAGCAACGCCAGCTGCGGCCCCGGCACCCAAGCCCGATTTCCCGACCCTGAAGATCGCCACGTTCGATGGTAGCCAGTACGACCTGGCTGCACATCGCGGGCGCTGGGTCGTGGTGAATTTCTGGGCGACCTGGTGCAATCCCTGCCTCAAGGAAATCCCCGGCCTGGCGGCGCTCGACAAGCAGCGCGACGATATCGAAGTGATCGGCCTGGCTTATGAGGAAATCGAACACGCCGAAATGGTCGCGTTCCTCAAGACGCACCCAATTGCGTATCCGATCGCGATCCTTGACGTATACAACCCGCCGGCCGATTTTGAGACGCCGCGGGGATTGCCCATGACTTATGTGATCGCCCCTGACGGCAAGGTGGCGCGCACCTTCCTGGGTCCGGTCGAAGCGGCCGATATCCGCGCCGTGGTGGATGGGGCGAAGGCCAAGGCGTGAGCGCCTCGCATTTTCGCATTTGCGGCAAGGTGCGGGGTGTGTGTTTCCGGGCCGCTCGCGCGCGTCGACGCAGTGCAGCGGCAGGCGCTGGACCAGGCGCTAGACCAGGCGTCCGAGTTCGCGAGTTTGTCGACGCCCTGACGCGCCGTCGGCGGGCTAGCGGTACTTGCCTGCGATCGGCTTGACCGGCCCGCGGAATCGCTCGATGCCGGGCTTTCCGGGAAGCGGTGGAAAGTCCAGCGGCTGGTCAGGAACGTCCTGTTCGGGCAGGCGATCGAGGAGGTCGCGGATCATGTTCAGCCGCCCGCGCTTTTGCTGGTTGAAGTTCACGATTGTCCACGGCGCCGCGTCCGAATGCGTTGCCGCAATCATGCGGTCACGCGCGCGTCCGTAGTCGGCGTATTTCTCGCGCGCCTTCAGGTCCACCGGCGAGAGTTTCCAACGCTTGAGTGGATCGTCGAGGCGTTCGGCGAATCGTTTTTCCTGCTCCTCCTGGTCCACCGACAACCAGTACTTGAACAGCAAGATGCCGTCATCGACGAGTTGTTGTTCCAGCGCCGGGACATGGGTCAGGAATTGCGCCGTTTGTGCCGGCGTGCAGTACCCCATCACCGCCTCGACGCCTGCGCGGTTGTACCAACTGCGATCAAACAGCACGATCTCGCCGGCCGCCGGAAGGTGCGCGAGGTAGCGCTGGAAATACCACTGTCCAAGCTCGCGCTCGCTGGGTTTCGGCAAGGCGACCACACGGCATTGGCGCGGGTTCAGCGTTTCGGCGATGGTGTTGATCACGCCACCCTTGCCGGCGGTATCGCGGCCCTCGACGATGACCAGTACGCGCTTGCCGGTCGCCTGCAGCCAGCGCGCCATGTTGTTGAGCTCGACCTGCATGGCCTCGAGCGCGTCGGGGTAGTCCTTCTTGCGGTACTTGGGCATCGCATCGCTCCCGCCGGCGTCGGGCCGGTGTCAGGACCTCAGCTTTCCCGCAAACGCGGCCGAAGTCCAGCCAGGTTGCAGGGGCGCGTGCGCGCGTCAAGCTGGGCACGGATCAGTCGCTCCCAGGCGGTGCGGCAGGCGGAGGTCGATCCGGGCACGCAAAAGATGAAGGTGGCATTGGCCAGCCCGGCGAATGCGCGCGATTGCAGGGTAGAGGTGCCGATATCCTCGAAACTCAATGCGCGGAACATCTCGCCAAATCCCGGCATCTGCTTGTCCAGCAACGGCAGCACTGCCTCCGGGGTCGAGTCGCGGCCGGTGAATCCGGTGCCGCCGGTAACCAGGATGCCGTCAACACCGGAGTCGGCGATCCAGTTCGAAACACAGGCGCGCAACGCGTATTTGTCGTCGGGCAGCAGGGCGCGCCCGGCCAGGCGATGTCCGGCTTCGATCAGGGCAGCGGCAAGAAAATCACCGGACGTGTCATTGTCCACATCGCGCGTGTCGGACACGGTGAGGACGGCCAGTGCCAGTGGAATGAAGTCGGTGCCTGCGCTCATGTCGCCTCCGTGAGCAGTTTCATTTCGTCCACCTGGTGTTCCCTGCTCAGGCGGTCCACCAGTTCGTCCAGGTCGCCCGTCATGATCTCGGGCAGGCGATACAACGTGAGGCCCTCTACCCGGTGATCGGTGATGCGCCCCTGCGGGAAACTGTAGGTGCGGATGCGCTGGCTGCGGTCGCCGCTGCCGACTTGCAGTCGGCGCGATGCCGCCGTCTCGGCTTCGGCCTTGCTCCGCTGCTGTTCGAGCAGCGACGCCTTCAGCCGCTTCATCGCCTTGTCGCGATTGGCATGCTGGGAGCGTTCGGTCTGGTTCTCGACCACCAGGCCGCTGGGGAGATGCGTGATGCGGATCGCCGACTCGGTCTTGTTGACGTGCTGGCCACCGGCGCCTGACGAACGGAAGGTATCGACGCGCAAGTCGGCGGGGTTGATCTGGATCTCCTCGACCGCGTCGTAGTCAGGCAGGATCGCCACTGTCGCGGCGGATGTATGGATGCGGCCCTGTGACTCGGTATCTGGCACGCGCTGCACGCGGTGCGTACCCGACTCGAACTTCAGTTTCGAATACACCCCGCGCCCCTCGATGCGCGCGACGATTTCCTTGTAGCCGCCGTGCTCACCCGAATTCGCGCTCAGCACTTCAAGTTGCCAGCGGTTGCGCTCGGCGAAGCGCGCATACATGCGGAACAGGTCACCGGCGAAAATCGCCGCTTCGTCGCCGCCGGTGCCGGCGCGGACTTCGAGGAAGACATTGCCCTCGTCGCGTGGATCCTTCGGGATCAGCAGCAGGCCGAGGGCGGCATCCAACTCGGCCAGTCGCGATTGGATGGCCGGCACTTCCTCGTCGGCCAGTTCGCGCATTTCCGGATCGGCACGCATCGCCAGTGCCGTCGACAGGTCGATTTGTGCCTGGGCTTCATCGGCCAGCGCCGACACCACGGGCTCGAGCTGTGCATATTCGCGCGACAGGGCGCGGAATCGGGTGTTGTCCGCAGCAAGGGCAGGGTCGGCCAACAGGCGGCCGACTTCCTCATGGCGTTCGGCCAGGGCTTCGAGCTTACGGCGCAGTCCCGGGGTCATCTCCGCCTCCCTGCGTCGCGTTGGCGGCGAACAGGCGTTCGGCGGCCCGGAGCAGGTCGGCATCGCCATCGATCGCCGCCTGGCGAAGCGCCGTGGTCGGACCGTGCAGGAGGCGATTGGTGAGCTGGTGCGCCATGCGCTGGATCACCTGCTGGGCATCTTCGCCCGCAGCAAGTGCCTGGGTGGCGCGCGCCAGCGCATCGTCGCGCGCGCTTGCGCCATCCGCGCGCAGGCGACGCAAGGCATCCTGGCGGCCCTGCGCCTGCCACCAGCTCACGTAGTGCGTCACTTGCAGGTCGATGATCGCCTCGGCCTGCTGCGCGGCTTCGCGGCGGGACGCGCGGTTCTCCTCGATCACCTGTTCCAGGTCGTCGATCGTGTAGAGGTAGACATTGCGCAACGCAGCAACCTCGGGCGCGATGTCGCGCGGCACGGCAAGATCGAGCAGGAACATCGGACGTTGCCGTCGCGCCTTCAATGCCGCTTCCACCTGCGCGCTGTGCAACACCGGTAACCGGCTCGCGGTGGCGCTGATGACGATATCGGCGTCGGCAAGGTGGCGGTCGAGGTCGGACAGCGGCAATGCGACGCCGCCATGCCGGGTCGCCAAGACCTGTGCATGGTCGAGCGTCCGGTTGGCGACCAGCAGGCGCTTCACCTTCGCGTCTTCAAGATGGCGGGCTGCCAGTTCGATCGTGTCACCTGCGCCGATCAACAGCACGGTGGCCTCGTCAAGGCGCGCGAATACCTGGCGGGCAAGTCGAACTGCGGCAAACGCGACCGAGACCGGGTGCGCGCCGACACGGGTATCGGTGCGCACGCGCTTGGCCACGGCAAAGGTCTGCTGGAACAGGCGATCGAGGGGATTGTGCAGGCTTCCCGCTGCGCGCGCCGCTGCCCAGGCTTCCTTGACCTGGCCGAGGATCTGCGGCTCGCCCAGGATCAGCGAATCCAGACCGGTCGCCACCCGGAACAAGTGCCGTACGGCCTCTGCTTCGTCGTGCCGGTAGACATATCCCGCGAGCGTCGATGCATCCAGGTCGTGGCGGGCCGCCAGCCACTGCACGAGCGCCGGCTCGGAACTCGTCTCGACCTGCGCGTAAACCTCGGTCCGGTTGCAGGTGGACAGGATCGCCGCCTCCTGCACACCATCCAGGGCGAGCAGGGAGCGCAGCGCCTCGGGCAATGCAGCCGCATCCACAGCCACTTTCTCGCGCAGCGACAGCGGCGCGGTCTGGTGGTTGATGCCGAGGGCAATCAGGGGCATGGCGTTCCGGAACGATGGGGTAAGCTGCGCGGGCCGCATCCGGCCGGAGCGGCGCCATTTTAAGCGCCCAGCGCGCCCGGACCATGATCTTGCGCAAATTTCCTTCACTGCGGTCGCTTTCCGGCCTTCTGCCCAGCCTGGTGGCTCGCGGTCCAACGGTGTTGATCGCGGTCCTGTTCGCCATCCTTATGGATGCCTGCACGCCGGTCCTGCAGCGGCCAGCGGCAGCGGCGGCCGCGGACGAGCCAGCCCAGGCGCGGCGCGAAGCCGCATTGGCAGCGCGTCCGGACTGGTCGCTGGTTGGCCGGGTCGCCGTCAGCCAGGGGGGCGAGGGCGGCAGTGCCCGCATCGAGTGGTCGCAGCGCGGCAAGGATTTCGATATCAAGCTCGCCGCGCCGATCACCCGTCAGAGCTGGACCCTGTCACGGCACGGCGGCGTGGCGCGCCTGGACGGCCTTGAAGGCGGTCCGCGCGAAGGAGCGGACGCCGAGCAGTTGCTGCGCGAAGCCACGGGCTGGCAATTGCCCGTGGAGACCCTCGCGGCGTGGGTGCGTGGTGCCCGGGCCGACGCAGGAGCGGCGTTGGAATCCGATCCGCAGGGCCGACCTGCGTTGATCCGTGAGTCCGGCTGGACCGTGGAATACCGCGACTGGAACGCGGGCGACCCGCCGATGCCGGCCAAGCTTTTCGCGCGGAAGGATCCCGCCAGCGTGCGCCTGGTGATCGAGCGCTGGTCGCAACCGTGAGCGCCCCTGGCTGGACCGCCTGGCCGGCGCCGGCCAAGCTGAATCTGTTCCTGCGCATCCTCGGCCGGCGGCCCGATGGCTACCACCAGTTGCACACGGTGTTCCAGCTGCTCGACTGGGGGGATACGGTCGAGCTGCGGATTCGTGATGACGGCCGCATCGTCCGCGCCGGTGGCGATACCGACACGATTGCCGAGGACCAGGACCTGGCCGTGCAGGCCGCCCACCGCCTTGCACGCGCCACCGGCACCCGCCTGGGCGCGGACATCCGCATCATCAAGCGCATCCCGACCGGCGGCGGCATGGGCGGCGGCTCCTCCGATGCGGCGACCGTGCTGCTGGTGCTCGACCAGTTGTGGGGGACCGGTCTGGCAACGGCCGACCTGGCGGCGTTGGGACTCGAATTGGGCGCCGATGTGCCGGTGTTCGTGCATGGCCGCAATGCCTGGGCCGAGGGGATTGGCGAGCAACTCGCGCCGATCGAGCTGCCGCTGGCCTGGTATCTGGTGGTCGACCCCGGGATCGGAGCACCAACACGGGAATTGTTCCAAGCAGCTGATTTGACCCGGGATGCATGCGCGGCGACAATAGCCGACTTCGCTTCCGGTCGCGCGCTCGG
Organism: Arenimonas sp.; assembly: GCA_046596115.1. Classification (GTDB taxonomy): domain Bacteria; phylum Pseudomonadota; class Gammaproteobacteria; order Xanthomonadales; family Xanthomonadaceae; genus Arenimonas. The sequence continues at coordinate 4,726 of JBKJMY010000114.1, read as the reverse complement.
CAATGCTTTTGAGCCAGTGCTGCGGCGCCTGTTGCCGGCCGTGGACGAGGTGCTCGGCGAGTTGTCCCGGTTCGGGACAGCCTGCCTGACTGGAAGCGGCAGTGCCTGCTTCGTACGTTTCGATTCAAAGGCTGGTGCGCAGGCTGCCATGCGCGGCCTGTCCGCCGGTCGTCGGGCGTGGGTGCTGGCGGGTGCGTCGCAGTCGCCGTTGCTGGATGCCCTCGGGCGCCAGCGGCCGGTGTTGCAAGTAAAAGGTTGAGGCCGAGGACCGGCCAAGTGTCGCAATCGTGGTGGGGCGTCGCCAAGAGGCCTAAGGCACCGGGTTTTGATCCCGGCATTTCGTAGGTTCGAATCCTACCGCCCCAGCCATCCCGGGGTTCTCGAGCAGACAGGAAGCGGGACATGAGCGGCGACAACATCCTGGTGTTCAGCGGCAATTCCAACCGGCCGCTCGCGCAATCGGTCTGCAGGCAACTCGGCGTGCCGATGGGCCGTGCGCTGGTCGGCAAGTTTTCCGATGGCGAAGTCCAGGTCGAGATCGAGGAAAACGTCCGCAACCAGGACGTGTTCGTGATCCAGTCGACATCGGCGCCGTCGGCCGAGCACCTGATGGAGTTGCTGGCGCTGATCGATGCGCTCAAGCGCGCATCGGCGGCCGTGGTCACCGCCGTGGTTCCGTACTTCGGCTATGCACGACAGGATCGCCGGCCGCGCTCGGCGCGGGTGCCGATCACCGCCAAGGTTGCCGCCAAGCTGTTCTCGGCCGTGAATGCGGATCGCGTGTTGACCATTGACCTGCATGCCGAGCAGATCCAGGCCTTCTTCGACATTCCGGTGGACAATGTTTACGCCTCGCCGCTGCTGCTTGCCGATATCTGGCGCAACCAGGGTGCGGAAAACCTGATCGTGGTCTCGCCCGACGTCGGCGGCGTGGTGCGCGCACGCGCAATCGCCAAGCGGCTGGATGACGCGGACCTGGCGATCATCGACAAACGCCGCCCGAAGGCGAACGTGGCGACAGTGATGAACATCATTGGCGACGTTGCCGGCAAGACCTGTGTGCTGGTGGACGACATTGTCGACACCGCGGGCACCCTGTGCGCCGCCGCCGCGGCGCTCAAGCAGAACGGCGCCACTCGCGTGGTCGCGTACTGCACCCACCCGGTGCTGTCGGGCGCGGCGATCGACAACATCACCGGATCGGCGCTGGACGAGCTGGTGGTCACCGATACCATCCCGCTCACTGCAGCCGCGCGGGCATGCCCGCAGATCCGCCAGCTGAGCGTGGCTGAATTGCTGGCTGAAACCATCCGTCGCATCGCGATGGGCGAGTCGGTCAGCACGCTGTACGTGGACTAGCGGCACCAGCGTAGGGCGGGGCATCCGGCATCGGCGCGCGCTGCGCTTCGATGCCCGATTCCCGGTCCCGGGAACGACACGCCACCTGGTCGCGGGTGGCGTGGAACACGCCGAAAGGCGCAACAACTGATGAAAAAGGTTTAATCCAATGGCAACCCACAAAATCGAAGCAACCAGCCGCAAGGTCGAGGGCAAGGGTGCGAGCCGCCGCCTCCGTCATTCCGGCCAGGTCCCCGCCATCGTCTATGGTGCGGGCGCAACCCCCGAAAACGTGCAGCTCAACCACAATGCCCTCTGGCTCGCCAGCCAGAACGAGTGGTTCTACTCCTCGATCCTCCAGCTTGCGGTGGATGGCAAGTCGCAGAAGGTGCTGCTGCGTGACATGCAGCGCCATCCGTTCAAGCAGCAGATCATGCACCTGGACTTCCAGCGCATCGACGAGAACGTGGCGATCCGCTTCAACGTGCCGCTGCACTTCCTGCACCAGGACACCTCGCCGGCCGGCAAGACCGCTGGCGTGGTCGTATTGCATGAGCTCAACGAGATCCGCGTCAGCTGCCTGCCGCGCGACCTGCCCGAGTTCATCGAAGTCGACCTGTCGGCGCTGACTCTGGGCGACATCGTGCATCTTTCGGCGCTGAATCTGCCGGAGGGCGTGACCATTCCGGACTTGAAGCTGGGTAAGGAACACGACGTCGCTGTTGTGATCGCCCGCCACGCCCGCGTCGAAGTCGAGGAAGACGCGCCGGCCGAAACCGACGAACCGGCAGCTGCCGTGCCGTCGACCAAGGCTGCGAAGGCTGCGGCTCCGGCCGCTGCGCCCGCCCCGGCGAAGAAGAAGTAAGACGCGCCGCGCGCACGCCCGCCACCGCATGCGCGGCGGCGGGCGCTGCGTCGGTTCGTTGCCGCAATGGCTGGACTCCGCCTGATCGTCGGCCTGGGCAATCCCGGTGCCGAGCACGCCCGCACCCGGCACAACGCCGGGTTCTGGTTCGCCGATGCGCTCGCGCAGTCAACGGGAGCGCGTTTCGGCCTGGAATCCAAGCTGCATGGCGAAACTGCCAAGGCCTGCATCGGCGGCAGCAACGTCTGGTTGCTGAAGCCATCCACCTGGATGAATCTCAGTGGCCGGTCGGTCATGGCGGCGTTGCGCTACTGGAAAATCGAGCCCGAGGAATGCCTGATTGCCCACGATGAACTGGACCTGCCGCCGGGAACGGCGCGGATCAAGTTCGACGGCGGGCATGGCGGCCAGAACGGCTTGCGCGACACCATGCAACTGCTCGGCCACGGCGGTTTCCACCGCCTGCGGATCGGGATCGGGCATCCGGGCCACAAGGATCGGGTCACGCCCTGGGTGCTGGGTCGGCCCGGCAAGGATGACGAGGCGTCGATCCTGCGTGCGATCGACGACGCGATCTCGGTCCTGCCCCTGGCAGTCGCCGGGGACTTCAACGAAGCCATGAAACGGCTGCACACGCCCAAGCCGGATTGACCCGGCAACGGCCACCCACGACGGCCCCGCCGTCAGTATCGGAATCCCCATGGGTATCAAATGCGGCATCGTCGGCCTTCCGAATGTCGGAAAGTCCACTCTATTCAACGCCTTGACCAAAGCAGGCATTGCCGCGGCCAATTTCCCCTTCTGCACCATTGAGCCGAACACCGGCGTCGTTCCGGTGCCGGACCCGCGCTTGCAGGCGCTGGCCGGGATCGTCAAGCCGCAGAAGGTCATTCCCACGTCGTTCGAGTTCGTGGACATCGCCGGCCTGGTGGCCGGAGCTTCCAAGGGCGAGGGCCTGGGCAACAAGTTCCTGGCCCATATCCGCGAAGTTGATGCGATCGCGCACGTGGTCCGCTGCTTCGAGAACTCGGACATCATCCATGTGTCGGGCAAGATCGACCCGATCAGCGACATCGAGACGATCGACACCGAGTTGGCCCTGGCCGACCTGGATTCTGTGGAAAAAGCGCTGAACCGCGCCGAAAAGTCGGCAAAGTCCGGCGATAAGGATGCAATTTCGCGTAAACCCGTGCTGGCCAAGCTGGCCGCGGGTCTCAATGACGGCACCCCGGCCCGGGCGCTGGGCCTGACCGCCGACGAGAAAGCCCTGGTCCGGGACATGTTCCTGCTCACCCTGAAGCCGGTCATGTACGTCGCAAATGTGCTCGAGGACGGTTTCGAGAACAATCCGCACCTGGACGCCGTGCGCGCCCGGGCAGCCCTGGAAGGTGCCGAGGTGGTGCCGGTGAGTGCGGCGATCGAGGAAGAGTTGGCCCAGCTCGAGGATGCCGACCGGGCCGAGTTCCTGGCCGAGATGGGTCTGGAGGAGCCGGGCCTGAACCGCGTGATCCGGGCTGGCTACACCCTGCTCGGCATGCAGACCTATTTCACTGCCGGCGTGAAGGAGGTCCGCGCCTGGCAAGTTCGTGCCGGCTCGACCGCGCCGCAGGCCGCGGCGGTCATCCATACCGACTTCGAGAAGGGCTTCATCCGGGCCGAAACCATCGCCTATGACGACTTCATCCGCTACCGCGGCGAGTCCGGCGCCCGGGACGCAGGCCGCCTTCGGCTTGAAGGAAAGGAGTACCTCGTTCAGGAAGGCGACGTGCTGCATTTCCGCTTCAACGTCTGAACCCCTGGTCCAGGCGAGGGCGGGCAGTCAAAATTCCCCGCTGAATCAGGCCGTTGACAAATTAGCCGCTGGCCGCGAAAATTACGGGCTCTCTCAGGAGGGATACCCAAGCGGCCAACGGGGGCAGACTGTAAATCTGCTGGCTCACGCCTTCGGTGGTTCGAATCCACCTCCCTCCACCAGCAACAACGCGGCATGCAACACGCGGCGTGCAACAGGTTTTTCGCGGTATCAGTGCGGGAGTAGTTCAATGGTAGAACCTCAGTTTTCCAAACTGATTACGCGGGTTCGATTCCCGCCTTCCGCTCCATTGATCTGCTCCACTGCACCGCTGTATCAAGTCAGGCTTCGCATTGATCGGCAGCAATTGATCGGCAGCACGCAACACCCGCTCATCTAGCTCAGTCGGTAGAGCACTTCCTTGGTAAGGAAGAGGTCGCAGGTTCGATTCCTGTGATGAGCACCAATCCACCGGGCCGCACGCGGGTCGGTACTGGCATCCACATCGCATCCACCGGGTAATCGCAATGTCCAAGGAAAAGTTCCAGCGCACCAAGCCGCACGTCAACGTCGGCACGATCGGTCACGTGGACCATGGCAAGACGACGCTAACCGCGGCGCTGACCAAGCTGGGCGCGGAGCGCTTCGGCGGTGAGTTCAAGGCGTACGACCAGATCGACGCAGCGCCGGAAGAAAAGGCGCGCGGCATCACGATCTCGACCGCGCACGTG
>JBKJMY010000054.1:0-5124 GCA_046596115.1 Arenimonas sp. | reverse complement strand
CCTGAAGCTGTGCGACGCACTGCAAAAATCGCTCGTGCAGTCCTCGTACGCCAACGCCTTCAACTAGGCGTTTCTCGCCAAGCCAAGGTCGCCGTGGGCGGCGGTAGGCCGGTCGCGTGACGCTTCGAAGCCCCAGCCACGCGGAAGCTAGCCGAAGCGTTGCGCTCGAACGAGGTCGCCGCGAGCGCGGTACCCCTCCGCCAAAGGCCAGGGATGGCCGACTAGCGTACTGAGACATGGACGTCTGAGTACGCGGGCGGAGGGGTGCCGTGATCGCGGCGCGCGCCAGTTGCTACGTAGCAACTCGCGCTACGAAGCGAGGGGCGCCAGTTCGTACGAAGCGCCTTACGGCTTCGGTGATTGGTCTGCTTCGAAGAGTCGTTCGAGGTCGCGCAACGACTGTTGCGACGATGTGATCAGTGCCGCCTCGTCGTCGTACACGAGGTGCTGCTCGCGCAGGATGCGTTCGTCGTGCTCACGGAAGCGTTCGCGGCGATCGGCGGCGGTTGCGGGAGGCACGCCGAGTGCTTCCAGTACCTGCTGGCCCATTTCCAGGCTGGAGTGGAAGGTCTCGCGGATCACGCCGTCCACGCCCAGGTCCATCAGGCGGAATGCGGTCTGGCGGTTGCGCGCGCGGGCGAAGACTTTCAGGTTCGGATACAGGCGCTTGAGGATGCGCACGGTGCGAATCGTCGTGTCGGCATCGTCGGTGGTAACGACGAACACTTCGGCGCGATCGGCGTGTGCGGCGCGCAGCAGGTCGGCGCGGGTCGGGTCGCCGAAATAAATCATGGTGCCGAAGCGGCGCGAGAGTTCCACTTGTTCGACACTGTGCTCGAGCGCGGTGAACGGTACCTGCTGGGCGCGCAGCATGCGCCCGACGATCTGGCCCATGCGTCCGAAGCCGGCGATGATCACGCGTGGTGTTTCGTGGTCGATCGGGTCGGCGGCGCGCTCTTGCTTGTTTTCCGGGTGCTCGAGCAGCCAGCGCGACACAGCGATCACCAGCAGCGGCGTCAGGCCCATGGACACGCCGACGATCGCGACCAGTCGGTCGCGCAGCACGCTGTCAATCAGTCCGTGCTTGAAGGCTTCGCCAAACACCACGAAGGCGAACTCGCCGCCGAGCGCCAGCACGGCGCCAAGCATCAGCGCTTCGCGCACCCGCAAGCGCCCCGGTCGCCAGCCCAGTGCAAGCAGCAACAGCGCCTTGGTCAGCATCAGCGCGGCTACGCCCTCGGCGATCAGCAGCGGCTCGGCCATCACCCGCTTGATGTCGATGCTCATGCCGACCGCGATGAAAAACAGGCCGAGCAGCAGGCCCTTGAACGGCTCGATCTGCGCCTCGAGCTCGTGTCGGAACTCCGAGTCCGCCAGCAACACGCCGGCGAGGAAGGCGCCCAGGCCCATCGACAAACCCGCAAGCTGCATCAACCACGCGGTGCCGACCACGACCAGCAGCGAGGTGGCGGTGAAGACCTCGGGCATCCTGGTCCAGGCCACGGCGCGGAACAGTTGCCGCAGTACCAGCCGGCCACCGACCACCACCAGCGCGATCATGCCGAGTGCCTTGAACACGGCGTCCATCTGCACGCCTGACTGCGCCGCCTTGGCAGTGCCAAGCAATGGGATGATCGCCAGCAGCGGGATCGCCGCCAGGTCCTGGAACAGCAGGATGGCGAAGCTGGCGCGGCCGAAGCCGGTGTTGAGTTCCTTGCGCTCGGCGAGCAATTGCAGGCCCACCGCAGTAGACGACAGCGCCAGGCCCAGTCCAACCACCAGCGCCGGCTTCCAGCCCAAGCCGTACAACACCGCGCCGCAACCAAGCACCGCTGCAGTCAGCACCACCTGCAGCCCGCCGAGCCCGAACACTTGCCGGCGCATCACCCACAAGCGCGACGGCGACAACTCCAGGCCGATCACGAACAGCAGCATCACCACGCCGAGCTCGGAAAAACTCAGGATCGCCGCAGGATCGTTCACCACGCGCAGGCCGAATGGCCCCATCAACAAGCCGGCGATCAGGTAGCCCAGCACCGCGCCCAGGCCCAGGCGCCGGAACAGCGGCACGGCGACCACGGCGGCCAGTAGAAAGATCAGGAACAGCTCGAGATTGCCCTGGTGCATGCGCGGCCTGTGAATTACTTCCGTGGGATTATGCCTCCCGATTGGCTAGGATGGTCCGGACCTGTCCCCGAGGCGAAGGAGTTCTTGATGCGCGCCTGCGATCCCATCGTGACCCCCTCCATCGTTCTCGCGCTCTGCCTTGCCGTGCTCGCGCCGCCGCTGATGGCGTCGTCCCGGGTCGCCGCAGACAAGCATCCCGTGCTGGTGCGTTCCAGTCAGGTGCACCCGGAGTTGGTCGATGGTGAGCCGGCGCCGACTCGGCTGCGTGAGGACGTGGCATTTCTGCTCACTTCGACGCCCGACACGTACCGGCAGCCAAAGGCGGCGGAGGATGTGACTTGTCGGGCATTGCTGGCCGCGCCCCTGCCCAGCGATCGGCGCATTGCGCTCAACTCGCCGTTTCGCGCGCTTGATGCCGGGGAGCCACCCGCGGCGCAGTAATCGCAGGACCCCATCATCAGGCAGTTAAACCTGCCCGGGCGTTGGGCCAGAATTCCGCAAGAGTCAGGAGGTCGACATGCGACTGCTTATCCGTTTCGCCGCTATTGCCCTTTCGTTGTGCGCGCTCGGTGCGTCGCAGTTGCCCTGGGACGTCCAGGGTCCGCTTGAGCACCTGGTGCTGATGCACGTGACCGGCACCATCGTCATCGAGCCCGATGGCCGTGTCGGCAACGTCACCTTCAATTCGAAATTCGATCCAGCGATGCGTAGCAGCCTCGAGGCGAAGATGCGCGGCTGGAAGTTCGCGCCGATTCGAGTCGGCGGCGAGGCGCGGCGCGCCGAAACCGGGTTTGAGGTTCGGCTTGCAGGCGAAAAGGTGGGTGACAGCTACGTCGTGCGGCTGGACGGCACCAATTTCGACGGTGGCAGCGCGAAGAATGCGGTTGTACCGGACGGCCTGCCCGTCCCGATCACCGCCAAGCGCATGGAGCCGCCAGCGTATCCGCAGGATCTGATGCTGTCCGGCAAGACCGGCCGGGTCCGGTTGGTGATCCGGGTCGGTGCCGACGGCCACGTGGAAGACGTCGTGGCCGCACAGTCGCTCGCCTTCGATTTCAAGGGCCGGGAGTCCGAGGCCAGCGCGCGCAAGACCATCCGTGTGTTCGAACGCAACGCGGTCATCGCGGCGCGCCGCTGGACCTTCAACGTCCCGCCGGGCCATGCCGAGCGGGGGGCGGAGGCAATGACGGTCGCCACCGATGTCGAGTACGTCATCAAGTACGACACCAGCGTAGCCGGGCAATGGGTGCCGGTGCAGCGGGCGCCGCGCCGCAGCATCGACTGGCTGCCCAAGGACCGCGCCGAGGCGGCAGCGTCCGGCGGCGGCAGTGCAGGGAAGGTGGCCGGCCTGGAGTCGCCCTATCGGCTGCTGACGCCGGTGAATGGCAACGTGGTGATGTAGCCGCATATGCGGACCGGCACGCCAGAGTGCCGGCAACTACGGCAAGAAAAAGCCCCGCATCTGCGGGGCTTTTTCGTTGCAACGTTGTGCGACGACGCGCGGCCCGGGTCAGCCCCGCTTCATCGACGAGAAGAACTCGTCGTTGGACTTGGTCGTCCGCATCTTGTCGAGCAGGAATTCCATCGCGCTCAGCTCGTCCATCGGATGCAGCAGCTTGCGCAGGATCCAGATTTTCTGCAGCAGGTCCGGCTCGATCAGCAGCTCTTCCTTGCGGGTGCCCGAGCGGTTGATGTTGATGGCCGGGTAGATGCGCTTCTCGGCGATGCGGCGATCCAGGTGCACCTCGGAGTTGCCGGTGCCCTTGAACTCCTCGTAGATCACCTCGTCCATCTTCGAGCCGGTGTCGATCAGCGCGGTGGCGATGATCGTCAGCGAGCCGCCTTCCTCGACGTTGCGCGCGGCGCCGAAGAAACGCTTCGGCCGGTGCAGCGCATTGGCATCGACGCCGCCGGACAGCACCTTGCCCGAGCTCGGCACCACCATGTTGTAGGCGCGGGCCAGGCGGGTGATCGAGTCGAGCATGATCACGACGTCCTTCTTGTGCTCGACCAGGCGCTTGGCGCGCTCGATCACCATCTCGGCGACCTGCACGTGGCGCGCGGCCGGCTCGTCGAACGTCGACGAGATGACCTCGCCGCGCACGGTGCGCTGCATTTCCGTGACTTCCTCGGGCCGCTCGTCGATGAGCAGCACGATCATGTGCACGTCGGGGTGGTTGGTGGTGATGGCCGTGGCGATCTGCTGCATCATGATGGTCTTGCCGGCTTTCGGCGGCGACACGATCAGGGCGCGCTGGCCCTTGCCCTGCGGCGCCATCAGATCGAGGATGCGGCCGGCGATGTCCTCGCTGCTGCCATCGCCGCGCTCGAGCTTGAAGCGGCGGCGCGGGAACAGCGGCGTCAGGTTCTCGAACAGCACCTTGTTCTTCGACGCCTCGATCGGCTCGCCGTTGATGGTGTCGACCACGGCCAGGGCGAAATAGCGCTCGCCGTCCTTGGGCCAGCGGATGCGGCCGGAGAGGTGGTCGCCGGTACGCAGGTTGAAGCGGCGGATCTGGCTGGGCGAGATGTAGGTGTCGTCGGGGCCGGCGAGGTAGCTGGCCTCGGCCGCACGAAGGAAGCCGAAGCCGTCGGGCAGGATTTCCAGCACGCCGTCGGCGGCGACGCCTTCGCCGTGGCGGGTCAGCACCTTGAGCACCGCGAAGATCACGTCCTGCTTGCGGGCGCGGGCCACGCCTTCCTGGATTCCGAGCTGGTCGGCGATGTCGAGCAGCTTGTGCGCCGGCATGCGCTTGAGGTCGCTCAGCGAATACTGCGGGAAGCCCTCGGGAACGCCGGGTGCGGGGCCGCGCGAGACGAAGGGTTCGTGGCCGCCGTTGTCGACCGGCATGCCGTCGTTGCGCTGGCGTTCGCCGCCCTGTTGGCGCTCACCGCCGGGCTGGCGGTCACCACGTTCGCCGCGGTCACGACGGTTGCGGAAGCGGTCGCGGCGGGTGGCGTTCTGGCCTTGGCCCTGGTTTCGATTGCCGTCGCGCG
>JBKJMY010000276.1:0-34469 GCA_046596115.1 Arenimonas sp. | reverse complement strand
CCTGGGGGCGCTGGATGAGGCCCCGCGCATTACCGCGCTCGGCCGCCAAATGCTGGCGCTGGGGACGCATCCACGGCTGGCGGCGATGCTTCTGTCAGCGCGCCGCGAAGACCAGCTGGCGATTGCCTGCGACCTGGCCGCCCTGGTTGAAGCGCGTGATCCCCTGTTGCGCTCCCGCCGCGACGACTGGGCGACTCGCTGGCAGGCGCTGTCCTGTTTCCGGTCCGGCCGAAATGTTGCCGATGCCAACCGCGGCGCACTGGCTGCCATTGACCAGGCCAGCCAGCAATGGCGTCGTCGGCTGCGTTTCGATGGTCGTCCGCCCGTCGATGTTCCCGCGCACGCGCTCGGCGACGTGCTGCTGCATGCCTTTCCCGATCGCATTGCCCGCCAGCACGCCGGCGACCCGCGTCGTTACCAACTGGCCAACGGGCGCATGGCGCGGATCTTCGACGACAGCGCGCTGTTCGGCGAGCCCTGGATCGTCGCCAGCGAGTTGCGTTTCGACAGCCGCGATCCCCAGGTGCAACGGGCCGCGCGGCTGGATGAGTCCAGCCTGCAGCGCGACTTCCCGCAACGCTTTGTGGAACGGGACTTCGTCCACTGGGACCCACGCACACGCGCGCTACAGGCACGTCGTGAATTGCGCTTCGATCGCATCGTCCTGTCTTCCCGCCCGGCTGGGAAACTGGATCCGCAGCTGGCTGCCGAGGCCTTGTCCGAAGCGGTTGCCGACGCCGGGCTGGACTCGCTGCCGTGGACGGAGGGTCTGCGCCAGTGGCGCGAGCGGGCGCGCTGTCTGCGCGACTGGGCGCCGGAGCAAGCGCTCCCGGACCTGTCGGATGAGACGCTACTCCAGGCGCGGGGACAATGGCTGCAGCCGGCCCTGCTGGGAAAGACCCGGCTCGACGCGCTCGATGAGGCGAGCTTTGGCGACGCGCTGAAGTCAATGCTGGACTGGAACCAGCGACAGGCGCTCGAGCAGTTGGCGCCGCGTGCAATCAGCGTGCCTTCGGGCATGGAACGCGCGATCCGCTATCAACACGACCAGGCGCCGGTGTTGTCGGTGAAGCTGCAGGAATTGTTCGGACTGGCCGACACGCCGACCGTTTGTGCGGGACGTATTCCCCTGACCCTGCATCTGCTGTCGCCCGGCGGCAAGCCCTTGCAGGTCACCCGCGACCTGCGCGGATTCTGGGACCGGACCTATCCCGAGGTGCGCAGGGAAATGAAGGGTCGCTACCCTCGCCATCCCTGGCCCGAGGACCCCTGGGCAGCCACGCCCACGCACCGCGCCAAGCCGCGCGGAACCTGAGGGGACCGGCAAGCCAGGCGTGGTTCAAGCGGCTGGAAAGAGGCCGTTCATCTACGCTGCGGTAGCTTGGTGTTCCCACGGGGCGCATGGCGCGTCCCGGACAGCGCATGGAAACCAGGCTCATGAGCAATGACACCGAAAAGATGCTGACCACTGGCTGGAACCTCGTGCGTGATGCCGGTTCCGTTGTTTCCGATGTGGCGGTCAAGAGCAGCGTAGGCAAGAATATTGCGCGCAACTTGCCGCGGGTGAAGGATCTGGTGACCACCGGCGCCGGACTGGCGCTGGCCAAGCGCGGCGGCAAGATGGCCGTAGCCGTGGTGAGGAAGAATCCGGTCGCCGCGATTGCCGGCGCCGTGGCCCTGGCGGGCGTCGGGATGGTTTACGCCGCGGTCAAGAAGCGCAAAGCGGCACGCGACAGCGATGCGGCTGGCAAGCCGCCGCGGGCCCGTCGCCTGACCGCCACCAACATGCGCGACGGCGCTGCCGCTGCCCCGGCGAAAGCCGCAGCGAAGAAAGCGCGCGCTCCGCGCGCGCGCAAGACGACAGCTCCGGCCAAGTCCTGAGTACTCGCCTTTACCGGGCGCGCCTGCCGGAGAGCACCGATAAAGGCCAGCGGATAGCGCGAACGGCCTGGGGATCCCCCAGGCCGTTTCCATTTGCGCGGCCAACAGGGTCACCGGGTCCGAGCCAGCGCGTGGCCGACGCACTGCGATGACAGTCACTCGAACAGTTCGGCCGGATATCCCGGGCGCGCGTCCGCGTAGGCGGCGGCGTGGCTGGAAAAGTGGTCCTTGAAGATCACGTCCGCCGTTCTACATTGCCTCTTCGCGCCACTGACCTGGCGCCAGGCCATCGAGACGGTAGGGGCCGATGGCAATGCGCACCAGGCGCAAGGTCGGTAAGCCGACCGCGGCGCTCATCCGCCGCACCTGGCGATTGCGTCCCTCGCGGATGGTCAGTTCCACGAAACTGTCAGGCACGGTCTTGCGCTTGCGGATCGGCGGATCGCGCGGCCAGAGCCAGTCGGGAACGACCTGCAGGCTGCGCGCCTTGGCCGGCAAGGTCGGGCCGTCACTGAGGGTAAGTCCGGCGCTAAGCGCCTGCAGTTGCTCTTCACTCGCCACGCCCTCGACCTGGATCAGGTAGGTCTTGGGCCATTTGAATTTGGGCGAGCTGATCTGGGCGATGCGGGCGCCGTCGTTGGACAGAAGCAACAGGCCTTCGGAATCCTGGTCCAGGCGACCGGCGGGATAAACCTCGGGTGGCAAACCGAATCCGGCCAGCGTCGGCTTCTGCGGCGCTTCACCTTCGGTGAACTGGCAAAGCACGCCGTAGGGCTTGTTGAAGACGATCATCATGGGCCCAGCATAGCCGCATGAGAGAATATCTGCTGATCCCGCGCAGACCGGTCGCCCATGCCCGACGCACACCCGCTTCGTCGCCTGCTGGCCTTCGCCCGGCCCTATCGGCGCGATGCCGTCCTGGGCTCGATCTACTCCGTCCTGAACAAGATTTTCGACGTGCTGCCCGAGCTGCTGATCGGCGTGGCGGTGGACGTCGTGGTCAACCGCAAAGCCTCGTTCCTGGCCCGGATGGGCCTGCCCGAGCCGATGGACCAGTTGTATTGCCTGGTTGCGCTGACCATTGCCGTCTGGGTCTTCGAATCCCTGTTCGAGTACCTGTATGCGCTGAAGTGGCGCGGCCTGGCGCAAAACCTGCAACACGAATTGCGCAACGCCGCCTACGGCCACCTGCAGGCACTGCCGCCGGACACCATCGCCCGCGAGCGCAGCGGCCGCTTGATGGCCCTGTTGAACGAGGACGTCAACCAGATCGAGCGCTTCCTCAACACCGGCGCCAACGACCTGATCCAGGTGTTCATTTCGTCGCTGCTGATCGGCGCGGTGTTCTTCGTTCTCACCAACTCGCTCGCCTTGCTCGCCCTGTTGCCTGTCCCCCTGATACTCCTGGGTGCCTTCTGGTTCCAACGCCGCCTCTACCCCCGCTACGCCGCTGCGCGCGAAGCAGCGGCCACCGTCTCATCGCGGCTCAACAACAACCTGGCCGGCATGGCGACCATCCAGGCCTACACCGCAGAAGCCTTCGAGGCCGGCCATGTGCGCGACGCCTCCGATGCCTACCGCGCACGCAATGCCGATGCGATCCGGGTGTCGGCGGCGATCACGCCAGTCATCCGCATGGCGGTGCTGGCAGGATTTGTGTCGACCCTGTTGTATGGCGGCGTGCTCGCGCTGCGCGGCGACCTGGGCGTGGGCAGCTATTCGGCGCTGGTGTACCTGACCCAGCGGCTGCTGTGGCCGCTGACCCGACTGGCCGACATGACCGACCTGTACCAGCGCGCGATGGCCTCGGTCACCCGGGTGATGGACTTGCTCGATACACCACTGCCGGCGCGCGGCCATGGCACGCTGCCGGTGCGCGAACAGGCCGCGCTGTCGTTTGATCGCGTCTGCTTTGCATATGACGGCCGCCCCGCCGTATCGAATGTGTCGCTGGACATTACCCGCGGCCAGACCGTGGCACTGGTCGGCGGCACTGGTGGCGGCAAGAGCACGCTGTTGAAGTTGCTGTTGCGCTTCATCGATCCCGACGCCGGTGCCATCCACGTTGACGGCATTGACATCGCATCGCTCGATCCGGCCTCGCTGCGCCAGCGGATCGGCTACGTCGCCCAGGAGCCGTTCCTCACCGATGGCAGCATCGCCGACAACATCGCCTATGGCGACGCGACGCCATCCGCAGCGCGCATCGAGTCGGCGGCGCGCGATGCCGAGGCGCATGCTTTCATCGCCGCCTTGCCGCTGGGCTATGCCAGCCCGGTGGGCGAGCGCGGCGCGCAATTGTCCGGTGGCCAGCGCCAGCGCATTGCCCTGGCCCGGGCGCTGTATCGCGAGCCGGCCTTGCTGGTTCTCGACGAAGCTACCTCAGCGGTGGACAACGAAACCGAAGCCGCGATCCAGCGCTCGCTCGCGCGCATCGCGCACCAGCGCACCACCCTGGTTGTCGCGCACCGCCTGTCCACCGTGCGCCAGGCCGACGCCATCCACGTGCTTGATGGCGGGCGCCTGGTCGAGAGCGGAACCCACGACCAACTGCTCGCCCGTGGCGGCGCCTATGCCGCGCTATGGCGCCTGCAGACCGGCGAGGTGTGATTGGGGCATCATGCGCGAATGGATCGGGCGCGACCAATCAGCGAACAGCCGGATGCCGAGCTGCGGCTGAGCATCGGTCTCACCGCACATCGCGACTTGGTGTCCGAGGAGGAAGCCTTCCTGCGTACCCAGGTCCGCGCATTCTTCCGCCGCCTGCAATCGGATTTTCCGCACCTGCCGCTGCGCCTGATCTCGGCACTGGCCGAAGGCGGCGACCAACTGGTGGCCGAGGAAGCGCTGGCGCTTGGCATCGAACTGATGGTGGCGCTGCCGATGCCACGCGAGGAATACGAGCGCGATTTCCGCACGCCTGATTTGCTGTCCCGGTTCCACGCCCTGCTCGCCCAGGGCCGGACGCGGATTTTACCGCTGGCGCCGGGCAATGACGCCGCAGCCATCCACGAACGCGGCGGAGCGCGCAACCTGCAGTACGCGCAACTGGGGATGTTCATGTCATCGCACTGCCAGATCCTGCTGGCGTTGTGGGATGGCCGGCCCAGCTCGGCCACCGGGGGCACCGCGCAGGTGGTGGACTTCCACCTGCGCAATGTCATGCCGGGCCTGAGCATGGAACAGATCGCGCCTAACCTGTTGGCCGACGACGAAAGCGACCTGGTGTTCCACCTGCCATGCAGCCGCCGCATCTCCGGCGCACCGACTGGCACGACGCATGCGGATGCGCGCAGCGTCAGCGCTTTCCACTCGCGCTGGCTCACCTGCGATGGCGGGACCGATGGTGCCGGACCGATGCCGGCGCACTACTTACACGTGTTTGGGCAGATGCAGGCATTCAACCAGGATGCCGCGCGCTACCGCGCACAGATCGGGGCCGCCAGCACCAGCCTGCTGGGTGCCGGAAGCCCGGAAGCGACGCCTGCGGTTCGGGAAATCGACAGCCTGTTCCGCTCCGCCGACTGGCTGGCCGTGCATTTCCAGCGCCGCGTCCGCAGCAGCCTGCTGTCCACGCATGTGCTGGCCGCGGCCATGGGGCTGAGCTTCATCCTGTTTTCAGATGTCCAGTCCAATCGCCTGTACGTTGCACTGTTCCTGTTGCTGTTCCTGCTCGGGCTGGTGGTCAGGCAAGTTGGTGCGCGGCGCGAGTGGCAGCGCAAATACCTGGACTATCGCGGCCTGGCCGAGGGCCTGCGGGTGCAATTGTTCTGGCGCATGGCAGGCGTGGAAACGCCACCCAACAGCAGCCTGGGTTACGACAGCTTCCTGCAGAAACAGGACACAGACCTGAGCTGGATTCGCCACGCGATGCGCGCGACCGGCCTGTTCCGTGGCGCCACCCGGTCCGGCGATGGTGTCGCGCTGGCATGGGTGGTGGAACACTGGGTCGGCCAATCCGACCATGGCGGCCAACTCGCGTACTACCGCGACGGCACCAACCAGCGCGAGCATGCCTACCGGTTGACGGCACTGCTTGGCGATGTCGCTCTCGCCGGTGGCCTGCTCGGCGCACTCGCCCTGCTGGTCGGCGGCGCAGCCATGCCGGCGACGATCCAACAGAAGCTCGTGGTCGCGATGGGCCTGTTGCCATTGCTTGCGGCCATCCGCGAGGCTTATTCGTACAAGAAGGCCGACAAGGAATTGATCAAGCAATTCCGCTTCATGGCGCGGCTGTTCGGCAGTTGCCGCGAGCGGCTCGACCACGCGCAGGGCAATGCGCAGACGCGACAGCTGCTTCTCGCACTCGGCTGCGCCTGCCTGGAGGAACATGCCGAGTGGATCCTGCTGCATCGGGAACGGCCGCTGGAATCGGCACAGCTGGCCGGATAGGTGCTGCCAGGTGACCGGCCAGTTCGGGTGCAGGCCGGCGTAAACTTTGGGCATCGGCTGGACTCGCGGGGAGCGATGTAGTCGCTTGGGAGGTGGACGTGCGTTACCGCGCCTTCGTCAGCTACCGCCACGCCGATGCCAAGTGGGCGGGCTGGCTGCATCGCCAGATCGAGGCATACCGCGTGCCCAGCCGGCTGCGCGGCAGCAGCGGCACGCACGGCGCGCTGCCCGACCGGCTGACGCCGATCTTTCGTGATCGCGAGGAACTGGCGAGCGCCGGCGAACTGGGCCCGCAGATCGAATCCGCACTCGCCGAATCCGAAGCGCTCATCGTTGTGTGCTCACCCGAGGCGGCGCGCTCGCGTTGGGTGGATGCTGAAATCCTTGCCTTCAAGCGCAAGTCGCAGGGCGCTCGCATCTACGCGCTGATCGTCGCTGGCGAACCGAATGCGGGCGATGCGCGCGAGTGTTTTCCGACGACGCTGCGCTTCGAACTCGACGCCGACGGCAATCTGGGCACGCGCCCCTCCGAACCGATTGCCGCCGACGTACGGGACGGCAAGGACGGCAAGGCGCTCGCGCTGTTGAAGATCCTGTCCGGGTTGCTCGGTGTCCCGCTGGATACCTTGCGCCAGCGCGAGGCGCAGCGGCGACATCGGCGCATGCTCGCGATCACCGCCCTGGCCACGCTGGTAATGCTGACAACAAGCTTCCTGGCAGTGCAGGCGGTAATCGCCAGGCACGCGGCCGAGCGCCGGCAGAAGCAGGCCGAGCAACTGGTCAACTTCATGCTCGGCGACCTCAACGACAAACTGTCGGAAGTGTCGCGGCTGGATATCCTGGAGGCAGTCAACGACCAGGCCATGGGCTACTTCGAGTCGCTGCCGGCGACCGATGTCACCGAGGAGGCACTCGAGCAACGCGCCAAGGCGTTGATCAAGATCGGCAGCGTGCGCATGGACCAGGGACACCTGCCCAAGGCGCTGAGTGCATTCCAGGCTGCGCAGCGCCTGCAAGAGCCGCTCGCCCGCCAGGCGCCTGCCAACCTGGCCCGGCAGTTGGCCCTGTCCGACACGCTGGCCTATGTCGGCTATGCCCAGTGGTACCAGGGCGACCTGGACAAGGCGCAGGCCGGTTTCCAAGCGGCCAGCCGCGTGCTGCTGGCGGCGCGCAAGCTGGCGCCGGATGATCTGGACCTTCTTTTCCAACTGGCCACCCTGGACAACAATCTCGGCCACGTCCTGGAAAGCCGCGGCCACATTGACCAGGCAACGACGTACTACCAGACCATGCTGGACGCATCGCGAAAACTGGTCGAGCTCAATCCGAAGAAGACCAGTTTCCAGAACGAACTCGGGCTGGCGCACAACAACCTGGCCAAGATGGCGCTGCTGCGTGGCGACCTGAAGGCCGCGATCGCCGGCTATCGGGCCGATGCCATGATCGAGGAAGCGCTGGCGCGGGCCGACCCGCGCAACAACGCGCAGACCGAGCGCCACCTGATCGCGCTGGCCACCCTTGGCCGCACGCTTGCGCTGGATGGCGAGCTGGACGTCGCGACCGACCTGCTGTCCCAGGCTGTCGCCAAGGCTTTGCGCCTGCTCGATGCCGATCCCAACAGCACTGGGTTTCAGGAAGACGTCGGGCTGTATTCGACCCAACTGGCGAGCCTGTTGCGCCAAGGTGGCGACTTCGAAGGCGCGCATGCCAGGGTTGCGCAGGCCACGCTGCTCCTGCGCGGCATGATCGCCAAGGATCCCACCCGATCGGACTGGAAGCGCGAGCTTGCCGAGGCGCTCATCGAACGCGCCGAGCAGGACGTGGTTGCCGGTGATCCGGCGTCCGCGCAGCGTGCATTGCGCGAGGCCCTGGCGATCCTGGAGCCGCAGCTTGCCGAGCATCCGGACGACCGCGCCACCGTGCTCGCCGCGGCCGCGGCACGCATCGGCGTGGCCATGCTCGCGCCCGACACGAAGGCCCGGCAGGCGTTGCTGGAACAATCATTGCAGTCCATCGACGCGCAGCATTCGGGCAAAGGCGACCCCCGCTTGCTCGCCCTGCGCCAGCGGGCGCTGGCAAAGTAGCAAGCACATCCCGCGATTGCAGATCCGCGCGCGCCGGAACGTGCGATCAGGCAGACCAGCTTGGCAACACCGCGGCCGCGTGATTATTCGGGCTTGGTGAACTTCAGCGTCATGCGGTCGCTTTCACCAATCGCCAGGTACTTCGCGCGGTCCGCATCGCCCTTGGACAGGGTCGGCGGCAGCGTCCACACGCCACCGGGATAGTCCTTGGTGTCACGTGGATTGGCGTTGACCTCGCTCTTGCCGGCAAGCTTGAACCCGGCGGCCTCGGCCAGCGCGATGACATAGGCTTCGGGCAGGTAGCCGCTGCTCTTCATCTCTGCCGGCGGCTGGTCTTCGGCGGCGCGATGATCAACCACGCCCAGCGTGCCGCCCGGGCGCAGCACTTCGAAAAACGCCTTGAACATGGCCTGCTCGTTGCCGGCCATCACCCAGTTGTGGACATTGCGGAAGGTCAGCACCGCATCCACGGACGCGGGCGGCCCGAGATCAGGGCTCGCGTTGTCGGACTCGCGGACTTCGGCGCCGTCGAACGCCTCGGGGTGACTGGTGAACTTCGTGCGCAAGGCATCGTTGCCGCGCTGCGTGGACGCGCGCGACTTCTCGTCGCCCGTGGGTTTTGTCACCAGCGCGATGTAGTGGCCGTTCTTGCGCAGCATCGGCGCGAGCACTTCGGCGTACCAGCCGCCGCCGGGCCAGATCTCGATCACGGTCTGGTTGTCGCGCACGCCAAAGAAGCCGAGCGTTTCGCGCGGATGCCGGTACACGTCGCGGCCGACGTTGCCGGCGCTGCGCCAGTCGCCTGCCAGCGCGCGGTCCAGCGACGCGGCCGTGCTGTCGCTGGCTGCCACCGGTGCGTCTTGCTCGGCCGGCGACGCCGACTTCGGCATGGCGGCGGGGATGTCGGCCGGCTTGGTGGCAGGCTTGGTAGCCGGCTTGGTGGCGCCATCGAGCACGATGGCCGGCGGCGGCAACACCGGCGGCAAGGTGGTAGGCGTGGTCGTGGTGGCAGAGGCGAAGCCCGTGGCGCAGGCAGTGGACAGCAGGATGGCGATCAGCGGCAGGCGCATGGCAGTGTCACCGTGGCGGGATAAAACCGGATTATGGCACCGGGTTGCGTGCAGGCGGCGTCGCCGGCGGGACGGCGCAGGCTTTCGTCACGCAACCAGCCTCTGCGCGGGCGACTTGGCGGCGCGCCGCGCGGCGGGCGGCGCGCTCCACCAGCCAACCGAAGGCGCCGTCGAGGTGCAGGCCCGACAGCAGCATCCGGTGGTCGGCGATCCAGGGGTAGATGCGGTCCCACAATGGACGCAGCCAAGGATGGGCCCAAGTGCGCGCCATCGTATCCATCCCCACAGCTCGATAGGCTGCCTCGAACACAGTCACGCCGGTGCACCAGCGACCGGTGGCATCGATGGCATGGATGCGTCGCATGAGCAGGCCCGCATCCAGCCCGGCGCGGCTGGCATCGGGATCGTCAAAATCGCCGCCGGAACAATCGACCAACTGCAATCTGCCGCGGACGTCGTGCCGCACCAGTGCATGCAGTTCGCGCGTGCACAGCGGGCACTGCGCGTCGTAGTAGATGCGCAGCGGCCAGGCGGTGGTCAACGTGGGTCCCGCGTCCGTGTCGACGGGTATGCTCATTTCGCCTCGTCGCGCAGCAATTTTCGGATCCGGTTGCCGAGCTTCATCACCTTCATCAGCGTGGCTGGCTCCAGCCGCAGCATTTCCTCACCCCAGGCGGACATCGCCAGCATCAGTCCGTGGGTATCCTCTATGCGCTTGCGCACCTGTGGGTCTTCCGCGACGTACGCAGGATCGGCAATGCAATCTTGCAGCACGCCGACGGTGGGATCGAACTCACGCTGCTTGCGTTCGCGCACGACGGTGCGCATCAGCTCCCACACATCCGACGAGGTGTCGAAGTGGTCGCGTCGGTCGCCAACCAGGTGCACGGTGCGCACCAGGTGCAGGTTCTGTAATTCGCGGATGCTGTTGCTGACATTCGAGCGTGCCACCTGCAGTGTCTCGGCAATTTCCTCGGCGTGCATCGGCCGGCCGGACAGGAACAGCAGGGCGTGGATCTGGGCGACGCTGCGATTGACGCCCCACCGCGTCCCCATCTCGCCCCAGTGCATGACGAAGCGGCGGCGGATCGGGCTGAGCGGATCCACCACGGCCTCGGGCGGC
This sequence comes from Arenimonas sp., assembly GCA_046596115.1. Taxonomy (GTDB): domain Bacteria; phylum Pseudomonadota; class Gammaproteobacteria; order Xanthomonadales; family Xanthomonadaceae; genus Arenimonas. The sequence goes on along the minus strand of JBKJMY010000276.1, from coordinate 23,919 downwards.
GTGGCGAAGGACAGATTGGAAGCTTCGGGGTCAGGACACATGAGCTGATCGCGTAAGAAGTGCTTGCAAGCACTTTGGACTCGTCATATATTTCTGTCAAGACAGAAATAACTGTCACTGGAGGGAAAGATGCGGGTCCTGGTCCCCGGCGGCGCTGGTTTCATCGGCCGCCATGTCGTCACCGCCCTGCTTGCCCGTGGGCACTCAGTCCGGGTGGGCAGCCGATTTCCCGACCGTATCGACCGTCGCCTCCCCACCCTGGCAAAGGAATGCGCGAGGGTCGGGCTGCGTTTCGAACAGCTCGATGCCGCCGCGCACTGGGATACCCACCTCGTCGATGTAGACGCGGTCGTCAATTGCGTTGGAATCCTTCGCATGCGCGGCCGCGAAAGCTACGACGCGGTGCATCGTGCCGCACCCCTGGCGCTGGCCACGGCCTGTCGCACACACGGTATCCGACTGGTCCACGTGTCGGCGCTGGGGCTGGCGCATCCGCATCGCAGCGGCTTCCTGCGCAGCAAACTCGAGGGCGAGCAAGCCTTGGCAGGCACCGGCGCCGACTACCGCATCGCGCGACCTTCGCTCCTGGATGGCGACGGTGGCTACGGCGCACGCTGGTTGCGCGCCGCGGCGTTCAGCCCGGTACTGCCGCTGCCTCGCGGCGCGCGCGGCCGGATCGCGGTGCTGCGGGTGGATGAACTCGGCGAGGCGTTGGTTGCACTGGTGGAGCGCGAGATTGCAGCCGGCGCGCCCGCGAGCGAGCGCGAATTCGACCTCGGCGGGCCGCGCGCGGTCGTGCTGCGCGATTACCTCACGGCTCGACGTGAAGCTTCGGGTCGGGCCGCTGCCCTGAACCTGGGCCTGCCAGACTGGGTCGCGCGCCTCGCCAGCCATGCTTGCGACCTTGTCCACGCCACACCATTCTCGTTCGGACACTGGGAACTGTTGCAGGTCGACAACCTGCCGGCGCGCAACCGTCTGGCAGAACTGCTTGGGCGAGAGCCGCGCGACGTAGTCGGCCCGCCGAGAACCGATGCGCCGATACCCGTACCGGCAATGGGTTAAGCGGACATTGCCCCAGCACGGGCAATGCTCAGGCCATCGCTGGCGCGGGATGCGCGGCATGGAGCAAGTCATGGACACGATGCAAGCACAGGCGTGGCGCGCGCGCGCGCCACTGGACGCGGACAATTTTTCGACGACGGGCGGACCGCGTTTGCCCGGGTCGCCCGACGCGCCGGAAGAACCGGTCATGCCCGCTGACGGCGAGGGCCCGCCCGGCGAACGCAAACACGAGCCCATCGAGGATCCCGATCCCGCCGACACCACGTTGTAGCGCCAACCCGCAGCCGCCTCCGGGCAGGTGTCGCTTAAATGAAACGGGGCGCCGAAGCGCCCCGTGCGGTCACCAACGCTCCCTGCGGAGCGCGGCTCACATGTGCTTGATCAACTCGTCGCCAAACTCGCTGCACTTCACCTCGGTGGCGCCTTCCATCAGGCGGGCGAAGTCATAGGTCACGCGCTTGGACGCGATGGCCGCATCCATCGCCGCGATGATTGCATCGGCGGCCTCGCTCCAGCCCATGTAGCGCAGCATCATTTCGCCCGACAGGATCACCGAACCGGGGTTGACCTTGTCCTGGCCGGCGTATTTGGGCGCCGTGCCGTGGGTTGCCTCGAACACCGCATGGCCGGTGACGTAGTTGATGTTGGCGCCCGGCGCGATGCCGATACCGCCCACCTGCGCCGCCAATGCATCGGACAAATAATCGCCATTGAGGTTGAGCGTGGCGACCACGTCGTACTCAGCCGGACGCAGCAGGATCTGCTGCAGGAAGGCATCGGCAATCACGTCCTTGATGACCAGGCCGGCGCCGCGCGTGCCTTCGGGGATCACGTGCCACGGACCGCCATCCAGCGGCACCGCACCGAAGTTATCGGCGGCGACCTGGTAGCCCCAGTCACGGAAGCCGCCTTCGCTGAACTTCATGATGTTGCCCTTGTGCACCAGGGTCACCGACTTGGACTTCTGCGCGATGGCGTACTCGATGGCGCTGCGCACGATGCGCTCGGTGCCCAGGAAGCTCACCGGCTTCAGGCCGATGCCGACCTGCACCGGCAACTCCCGATGCGGCTCACCGACAGCTTCCAGCGCGCGCTGCCAGTCGGCATTGCGCTCAACGGTGCCGAAGCGGATCTTGCCGAACATCGCAGGGAATTCCTTCTGCACGAAGTCCAGCACCTTCTGCGCATCGGCGCTGCCACCGGCCCACTCGATTCCCGCGTAAATATCCTCGGTGTTCTCGCGGAAGATGGTCATGTTGATCTGGTCGGGGCGCTTCACCGGCGACGGCACGCCCTTGAACCAGCGCACCGGCCTCAGACACACATACAGGTCGAGCATCTGCCGCAGCGCAACGTTGAGCGAACGGATACCGCCGCCGACCGGCGTGGTCAGCGGACCCTTGATCGACACCAGGTAATCGCGGCAGGCCTGCACGGTTTCGTCGGGCAGCCAGTTGCCGACGGCGTCATTGGCCTTTTCGCCGGCCAGCACTTCCATCCAGTGGATCCTGCGGCTGTCGCCATAGGCCTTGTGTACCGCGGCGTCGAGCACGCGCACGGCAGCACGCCAGATGTCGGCGCCGATGCCGTCGCCTTCGATGAAGGGGATGATCGGATTGTTCGGCACCGACAACTTGCCGGCGGCAATCGTGATCGGGGCGCCGCCGGGCGGCGGGCTGAGGGTTGCGTTTGCCATTGGAGCTCCTGGATGCAGCGTCGGCACCGGAACGCCGGCACCGACTGTGGTTCGAATCCGCTATTGTAAACGCAAGCCTCAGACTCCTCCCGCCGGACGCGACAAGCACGCCAGCAGCGCGTGTCAGCGGACCTGGAAGCGGCGCGACGCCAGCACCTGTCCGCCGACCCGCACTTCGACTTTGTAGTCGCCGCTCGGCCAGGGCTCGGCGTTGCGCACGGTAAAGGTGGTCGCGGTGGCCTGGGTGGGCGCCAGGTCCTGCGTGGTTTCAGCGAAAGACTTGCCATCGGGTCCGATCCAGCGCGCGGCCAGGGCCAGGCCCGGATGCGCGCCGGTGCTGAGCAGCGAGGCATGCAGCGTGTCGCTTGGACTGAACTGGTCCTTGTCCGCCAGCACGACCCGGTCGGCATCAAGTGCGCTGCCCAACTGCAGCGCCGCAACGCGGAACTCGCCCAGGCCGGACGACGCTGGGTCGCCGCCGATCTCGGCGACGTGACCGCCATCCACCGAGACGTCGCCCGTGGCGGCTTGCGTGGTGGCGGCATTGGCGGTGACACCAGGTGCGCTCGGTACCTCCGGTGCGCTATCGCGCTTGCAGCCCGCGAGAAGTGCCGAGGCGAGCAACGCGAACAGGGCGATCGCGAGCAACTTCGGCGCAGTCGCATGCCTCCAGGTGGGCCCGGTTGTGGTGGACATGGACGGAGAAGGACGTGTGCGCATGGCGATTCCTGGCAATGGACGCGGTGTCACTGCCGCGATGTGCGGGTGTTGCCGGGCATCAACCAACCCGGCGTGGCGCGATAGGGATTGATGTCCAGCCCGCCGCGGCGCGTGTAGCGCGCATATACCGACAGGCGGGTTGGTGCACAGGTAGCGAGGATGTCACGGAAGATGCGCTCGACGCAGGCTTCGTGGAACTCGCGGTGCTCGCGGAACGACACCAGGTAGCGCAGCAGTCCGTCGCGACCCAGGCGCGCGCCCTGGTAGTGCAACTGCACGCTGGCCCAGTCGGGCTGCCCGGTGACCGGGCAGTTGGACTTGAGCAGATGCGAGACCAGCGATTCCTCGACGACGACATCGGGGTTGGTCTGCAACAGGCTTGGGTCGGGTGGCCCGTAGCTGTGGATCTCGATCGGCAAATCATCGATCAGCTCGCCTTCCAGATTTTCGATCATGCTCGAAGTCCTGGAGGTCAGCGTACCGAGCACGACGGTGACCGGCGCGCCCGCGACCGCGGACAGGTCGTCGGCGAGCATGTGTCGCAAACCTTCGGTGTCGGGCACGCGGTGCTGCATGAAGCTGTTGAGATAGAGCTTGAAGCTCTTGGACTCGATCAAGTTTGCTGAGGTTGCCGGTACCCGGACTTCGAGCAAGGCCACGCGCGGCCGACCGCGCGCATCGAGCCAGCCCATCTCGTAGGCATTCCAGATATCCACGCCGATGAAGGGCAGCGGGTCGCCAAAGCCGAGCTCGGCACGGCCAGCCGCGCGCGGAATCGCAAACAGCAGGCTCGGGTCGTAGGCCGTGGGCGGGGCGACGACGCGGCCGAGGGTGGAGTCTTCGGGTGTGCTCATGGCGACGAGGATGCTAGCACCAGGGCCGGTGCCCGCGCGCCACCGGGTACTAGGGCCGGTGCTCGCGGGCCAGGTAGTCGGCGCTCTGCATTTCCACCAGGCGCGAACCGGTGCGCTCGAATTCGTTGGCCACGCGCCGGCCCGTGTACAGCGACAGCGGATCGGCGGCGGCCGACAGCAGCAGGTTGACATGGCGGTCGTAGAACTCGTCCACCAGATAGACAAAACGCCGCGCCGCATCCTCATTGCTGCCGTCGAAGCGCGGCACGCCGGAGATCAGCACGGTATGGAAGCGTCGCGCCAACTCGATGTAGTCGGCGGCCGATCGCGGCCCCTCGCACAGTGCGCTGAACTCGAACCACGCGGTGCCACCGCCGCAGGCACGCATCGCGATCTCGCGACCGTTGACGTGCAGCGGCTCCGAGTGCCCTGTCTCGTGTCCGGCGATGCGCGCGAAGTGTTCGGCCAGCGCGGCATCGGCGGCATCGCCGGGCGGGCGCAGGTAAGTGGCCGCGCGGGTCAGCTGGCGCAGGCGATAGTCCTGCGCGCTGGCCAGTTCGCGCACGGCGCAGTGTGTTTCCAGCAGCGCGATGCAGGGCAGGAAGCTGGCCCGTTGCAGGCCGTCACGATACAGCTCGGACGGCGGGATGTTCGACGTGGTGACCAACGTGACGCCGCGGCCGACCAGTTGTTCAAGCAGGCGGCCGAGGATCATCGCGTCGCCGATGTCGCCGACGAAAAACTCGTCGAGCAGGAGCAGGCGCAGGTCCTGCGCCATGTCCCTGGCGACCACCGACAGCGTGTCGGCGGTGTCGGGCAGCGCGCGCAGTCGCGCATGCACCTCGCCCATGAAACGATGGAAGTGCCAGCGCTGCCTCGGCACGCTGCCCAGGTTGTCGTAGAGCAGGTCGGCAAGGAACGTCTTGCCACGCCCGACCCGGCCCCATAGGTACAGCCCATCCACCGCCACGGGTTCGCGGAAGCGCGCCGCAAGCCGGTCAATCAGGGTGTCGGGTTGGGCGCCATGCAGTTGCTCGTGCAGTCGGTCGAGTTCGGGCAACAGGGCCGACTGGGCGGCATCGTCCTGCCAGGCGCCGGAAGCGATGCCTGCGACGTAGGCTTCGGACGGACGCGTCATGCGGAGTGGCGGCTCATGGGGACGGACGCGTCATGCGGTAGCGCGATGCACTGGCAGGCGCGGCCTAGGCCTGGGCCAGGCACAGCGGCGGCAGGTTCTTGCGCACGCCGTTCTTGATCGCTCCGCGCAGGTCGAGCAGGCGGCGATGGAAGAAATGGCCGGTGTCGGGCATGCGTACGATCGTCGGCGGCGGCTGCAGCTTCGCCGCCCAGGCGAACACGCCGGCAGCATCCACGATCTCGTCGGTCTCACCCTGGATCAGCAGCCAGGGACAGGGTGGTGGCAACACGCCGGTGAAATCACGAAACCCCACCGGTGGCGCGATGCTGATCATCTGCTTGACCGGCAATTGCCGCGCCGCCTTCAACGTCACCCAGGCGCCGAAGGAAAATCCGCCGAGCCAGAGCGCGTCTTCGGCGCGCGCGGCCTGTGCCCAACGCGCAACGGCGAGTTGGTCGAGTACTTCGCCGCGACCGTTGTCGAACGCGCCTTCCGACTGACCGACGCCGCGGAAGTTGAAGCGCACCGTGGCGATGCCGCACTCGACCAGGGCACGCGAGGCCATGGTGACGACCTTGTTGTGCATGGTGCCGCCGTCGGGCGGATTGGGGTGGCAGAGCACGGCCACGCCCCGGCGCGCCTCAGCTGCCTGCGGCAGGTCCACGGCCAGCTCCAGCAGGCCTGCCGGACCGGGCAGGAGCAGGCTGCCCGACTGGGTCGGGAAACTCGGCAGCGATGTGGCGACGGGTGGCATACAGGGAATCATAACGGCTGGACGGGCCGGGGCGGACGCGCTTCCAGCCGCGCCCCGCGCCTGCGCGCGGACGCTCAGCGCCGCAGATCCAGGCCAAGCAGGATCGGGTCGTGGTCGGACGCGCGCCAGGTATCGCCGTCGCTGTCGCGGTGATAGTCGAAGGCATCGGATTCATCGGCGTTGTTGTGCCACTCCACCGCCCCGCGCAACCTGGGCGCCAGCGCCGGCGTGAGCAGCGCATGGTCCAGTCGGCCCACCTGCCCATCGAAGGTGAAGCTGTAGGGCCTGCTGACCTTGGCCAGGGTGAACGCGTCCTGCCAGCCCGCCTCGCGCAGCAGCCGCAGCGGATCTTCCATCGCATGCGCGTTCAAGTCGCCGACCAGCAGGGTCAACCTGCCGCCACCATGGGTCGGGTCGGTGGCCAGCCAGGCATTGACGCGGCGTGCCGACTCTACCCGCATCGGTGTCCAGCAACCCTGGCCGTCGTGCTGGTCCTTCTCCGGCCCGCTGGCGGCGTCGGCATCACGGCCACAGCCCTTGGACTTGAAGTGGTTCACCTCGACCACGAACACCGGCCCCTTGCCGGCGCGAAACGCCTGCGCCATGGGCACCCGCGAACGATTCTCGAACGGGCCGCCGGTGAGGAAGGCCGGCTTGCCCTGCAGGTGCACGCGGCTGCTGCGAAAAATCATCGCGACGTGGATCGCATCGCTGCCCAGTCGCTCGCCGGTATGCACCAATGCGTAGTCGCGTACCGGGCCGGCGGCATTGAGCGCGGCGACGAACTGGCCCAGGGACGAGTCCGGCCCGCTGCCATCGTTCTCCACTTCCATCAGGCCGGCGATGTCGGGGCGCAGTGCCTGCACTACCGCGACCAGCTTGCGTTGCTGCATGCGGTACTGCGGCTCGGTTTGCGCGCCGCGCTCGGTCGGGAACCCGCCGCCGTGGCCGTCGCCATTGAACAGGTTGAGCAGGTTGAGACTGGCCACGCGCACGTCGCCTGGCACATCGGGTGCGGCCGGGCGCGGCGCCTGGACGATATCGAGCGGACTGGTGAGTTGCAGCCGGTACTTGCCGCGGCGCTGGTCGAGGATGCCGGTGACGTGGCGCAGCTCGCTGCCGCCGCGTACGGGCGCGGCGTCGGACAGGGGCTGCGGCAGGAACCACAGGGTCTCGGGATCCTTGCTGTCGCGGTTGTCGTCGAGCAGCAACCTGCGGCGCGCGTTGTTGCGGGCGACGCGCGCCGCGTCGGGGCCGGGCGCGGCGAGCTCGGTCGGCTGGAACAGGCGGCCAGAAAAACTTGCGACCAATTCGCCGTAGCGCGCCAGGCCATCGTTGTCGGAGACGGTGAGCGGCACACTGATCGCCAGGCGCATGCCTTCGTAGCGTTCCCAGTCCGCGGCATCGGCGGGCGCGGCCGACAACACCAGCGGCGCGACATCGCCCCGGCCGATGACGCGCACGACCGCGTCGCGCAGCTCGGTGAGTGTGCTCATCTCGTTGTCGCCCAATTCGGCCACGGTGCCGGACACTTCGACCCGATCGCCCGGATGCAGTACCGGCTCGTTGCCGCCGTGTTCGGTGTCGTTGTCCACCGCGTGCTGTACGAACAGGCCATCGGACGTGGCCGGGTCGCCGTCACCGGCGTCCTGTACGAACACGCCGCCAAGGCCGCGCGCGAAATTCCCGGTCACCACACCCTGCACCGTGACCTGCCGACCCAGCAGCGGGCTGCGCAGGCCGGCACCCTGCACGGCGCCGATGGCGACCCGCGCCGGCGCCGGCACGTCGGCGCCCGCCGCGCCCGTCGGGTCGTCCGCGATGCTGCCATGGCTGCCGGCCTGGCAGGCCGCCAACAGCCCCAGCACGGCCAGGCTGCAGGCCGTTCGGATGCGCGTCGGGAGCCCGACCGGAAAGGTGCCACTGCCACGGGTCTTGGACATATCGGGCTCCAGAGACGACGACGCCGCCCGGAGGCGGCGCGATCGGTGATGCAAGGGCGGATTACTTGAGCTGGGTCAGCATCCAGTCAACGGTGGCCTTGACCTGCTCGTCGCTGAGCGCCGGATTGCCGCCGCGGGCTGGCATGATGCCGCCGTCCGGACCGTTGTAGCCGTTGATCGCATGCGCGTGCAGGGTTGCGACGCCCTGGGCGATGCGTGCGGCCCAGGCGGCCTTTTCCAGCTTCGGCGCCATGGCCACGCCGGCGGTATGGCAGCCAGTGCACAGGTTGCCGAAGATCACCGAGCCATCCAGGGTGCCGTCGTAGGCAACCTGGCCCTTGGCGGCATCGGCGGCGGCGGCCGCGGCGGCAGCCTGGGCGGCGGCGCCGGTCGAACCGGCATAGACCCCGCCCGCAGGCTGGATGCGTGCCAGCGTGGCGGCTTCGGCAACCCGGTTGATCTCCGGTGGCTTCAGGCCATTGATGTAAATCCCGAGCAGGATCAGCACGATCGTGATGCTGACCAACAGGGCGATCACCTGCGAGAAATGCTTGAGGAACACGAGATCGTAGGTGCGCACGGGCGATCCGGAACGGGGCGAAGTTGACGATTATATCGGCCGCGCGTACTCCGGCGGAAGGCAATGCGCTGTTTTCTGACATCAATGGCCTTGACCGGGGCCGGGACTTGCGGGCTAATCGGCCGATGGCCGTACCCGCGCAGACCGAGCCGCTAGCCGCCCGTTCGACCCGGGAGGTGACTGCAACCGGGTACTGGACCGCGTCGCGGTGGCGGATGGCGGCGGTCTCTGCCGCCTACGCACTGGCCTGGATCGCCTTGGCCGCGGTGTCCCACCGGTTCTGGTTCCTGCCCGCGGGCCTTCGCCTGGGCGCGCTCTGGGTGCTTCCATCCCGGCGCTGGGGCTGGCTGTTGCTGGGTGAATGGACCGGCCAGGCGCTGATCGCACTGCATGAGGGCTGGGCGTTCGATCAACGTTTCATCGGCACCGGCCTGGTTCCCTGGCTCGTGTACGCCGCGCTGGTGCGGCTGGTGCGCGGCCCGGAGCCGCAATCACGCATCGGCGATCCCAAGCGGATGCTGCTCTTGCTCAGTGCCGGCGTGCTGGCCGCGGCCAGCGTGTCACCGCTGCTGCAGTGGTTCCTGCTGCCTGCAGACCAGCGCGCCGGGATTATCGGCGCCTTCGGGTTCCTGTATGGCGATTTCCTGGGCCAATTGGTGCTCGCGCCCCTGCTGGTGCTACTGGCGCGGCCCGACCTGCGCGCGCGGATCGACAGGGCACTGGCGGTGGATATCATGGCGCAGGTGCTGTTTGCGCTGGCGGTGTTCTGGTTGATCGGGCGCCGCCACGACCTGGAACCGTACGTGCTGCTGCTCGCCTTCACGCCGATCTTTGCCATTGCGTTCCGGCGCGGATGGGAGGGCGCAGCAGTGGCGGTGGCGATCGCCGGACTGCTGGTGCAAGGCCTGGTCGCGTTCGGGCTGCTGCCGTGGGATGTCCGTGTCCTGCAGCTGTCGCTGGCAGTGATGGGCGGCGGCGGGCTGGTGCTGGGTGCTGCCAGCAGCGAGCTGCGACGCAGCAACGAACGGCTCGCGTCACGGCACCGCGACCTGGCCTTGATGAACCGATCGCTCACCGAGTCGGCCGCCGAGTTGCGCTCGGTCAGCCAGCGCCTGGTCCGTCTCGAGGAACAGGGCCAGCGGGAATTGGCGGTGGAACTGGACTACGAGTTGGGCCGCTCGATCCACGCGCTGAGCACACGCATCAGCCTGGCGTTCCGCGACGTGCGCGACGAACAGACGCTGCGGCTGCTGGAATCAGTACGCGAGCAGGTGCGCGAGATGCAGGACAGCCTGCGTCGGGTACTGCGCAACCTGCGCCCGCAGGCGCTCGACACCCACGGCCTGCGCGAGGCGCTCGACTTCGGGCCATTGCGCGACACTCTCGAGGACAGCGGCATCGCCTACGAAACGGCATTCCACGGGCGCCTCGACACCCTCACCGATGACGCCAAGACCACGATCTACCGGATCTGCCAGGCCGCCGTGCGCGAAGCAACGCGCAGCACATCGTTCCGCCGCGTACTGGTTCGGGTGGACATCTCGCCAGCGCAGCCGCAGCGGATCGAAGTGTCCATGTGCATCGACATGGAGGCAGCGCCCGTGGTCGAGTTCCCGATCGATCCGCACCTGCTGCCGGCGATCACCGACCGCGTGCTGGCCCAGCAGGGCGCCTACCGGGTGGAGCCGCTCAATCCCGGGATTCGGCACTCGATTCGCTTCGAGGACCACGCGGCGCTGGATTGATGCAGTGCGAGACGGGCGCCGCACGCGGCAATCGCAACCGGTGCGACTGCTTCGGGCATCATGACCCGATGCCTGTGCCAACCGATTTCCGCCTGTACCACGGCAACGACCTCGAGCTGTTGGCGGGCTTGCTGGCGGCGGAACTGGCCCGGCCCGCGCCCGGCAATGCCCTGCTCGCCCCGGACACGGTGCTGATCCCGCAGCCGGCGATGCGCCGCTGGCTGCAGAAACACCTGGCCGAAGTGCATGGCATCGCGGCCAATCTGGAATTCCTGGCACCGGGCGAATTCGTCGCGCGTGCACTGGATGGCAACGTGCCTGATGCCAGTGCCGCGGCGATCGCGGATCCGCGGCGGCTGCGCTGGCGGCTGTGGCGGGTGCTGTCGGATCCGGCGCAAATGCGCGCCCCGGTGCTTCGGCCGCTGCAGCCCCTGCTCGGTGGTGCCGATCCGGCGCTGGCGGCCTGGCAGCTTGCCGGCGAGGTGGCCGACGCCTTCGAGAAATACCAGGCATGGCGGCGCGACTGGCTGCTGGGCTGGGACCGCGGTGCGGGCCGCGACGACTGGCAGGCCGAGTTGTGGCGGCTAGCCACGCATGGGCTGAGCCACCGCGCGCGGCGCGTGGATGCCTACCTGCAACGCTTCGGCGCCGGCGGCGATGCTGCTCCAGCCGGGCTGCCCGGGCGGGTGTTCGCCTTCGCCACGCAGAACGTGTCGCCCGACGTGCTGCGCGTCATCGCCAGCGCCTCGCGCTCGGGAATCGTGCACTTCTACTTTCTCTCGCCGGTGCGCGGCTGGTGGGGCGATTTGCGCAGCACCCGCGAACTGCTGCGCGATGCCCCCGATACAGTGTTTTCCGACAGCGAAAACCCGCTTCTGCGGGCCAATGGGTCGGCCGGACGCGACTTCGTACGCACGCTGTTTTCCTACGAGGTCGTGCATCCGGATTTCGAGGAGCCGCTTTACGTTGGGCCGGATCCAGAACTGCGCACCGGGCTGCTGCACCGCCTGCAGCGCGACCTGCTCGAGCGCCGCCCGCCGCCCGACCTCGATCCGGCCAGGCGCGCCGGCTTGCCGCTTTACGCCACCAATGGGCGGGTGGACGCGTCCCTGCAGGTTCACAGCTGCCACACCCGGTTGCGCGAAGTGCAGGTGCTGCACGAACAACTGCGCGCCCTGCTCGAGTCCGATCCCGGCTTGCAGCCGCGCGACATCGCCGTGCTCACCCCGGACATCGACGCCTATTCGCCGTTCGTGCAGGCGGTGTTCGGTGCCGAATCCGCGCCGCGCCAGGCCATTCCGTTTGCGATCGGCGACGGTAGCGCGCTGGCAACGCAACCGGTGGCGCAGGCCTTCGTGCAATTGCTCGCGCTGCCCGAGGCGCGCTTCGGGATCAACGACGTGCTCGCCCTGCTCTCGGTGGGCGCGATCGCCGAACGCTTCGGCATTGCATCGGTCGAGCTGGACACCCTGTCTGCCTGGTTGCAGGCTGCAGGTGCGCGCTGGGGCCTGGATGCGGACCATCGCGCCGCGCTCGGCGCGCCGCGCGAGGACGCCTTCACCTGGGCCTGGGCGCTGGATCGCCTGCTGCTCGGACACGCCACCGGCAGCGATGACAACATCGATGCCATCGCGCCGCTGCCGGTGCTTGAGGGCAGCGCCCTGGCATCGTTCGATCGCCTGCTGCAGGCGCTGCGGGCGCTCGCGCATGGCCAACGCGCGCTTGCGGCCGCGCGCGCGCCAGCCGCCTGGCAGGCGGCACTGTCGCAGTTGCTCGAGGCACTGTTCCCGGAGGTGCCGCGCGATCCCGGCGACGGGCGCGCGCTGGAATTCCTGCGCGCACTGGTCAAGCAGTTTGCCGATGAGTCGTTCGCGGCCGGTATTGTCGAGCCGGTCGCAGCGTCAGTGGTACGCGACTGGTTCAACGCGGCACTTGATGAGGACAACGGTCGCCAACCGTTCCTCACCGGCGGTGTCACCTTCGGCAAGATGGTGCCGATGCGGCTGGTGCCGTTCAAGGTGATCTGCCTGCTCGGCATGAGCGATGGCGAGTTCCCGCGCCGCGATCCACCCGCCGGAGTCAATCGCCTCGCCGCCGCGCTGGGCGGACCGCAGCGCAAGCTCGGCGATCGCTCGATCCGCGATGATGATCGCGCGCTGTTCCTGCAATTGTTTTCGGCCGCCACGCAGGCGTTTCATGTCAGTTACCTTGGCCAGGACCCGCGCAGTGGTGAAAGCTTGCCGCCCTCGGTGGTGGTGTCCGAGTTGCTCGACATCGCCGCCCGCTACTTTGGCGATCCCGAGCTTGCCCGCCGCGACTTGCTGGTGGTGCATCCGCTGCAGCCGTTTTCCCCGGCGGCACTGGGTGGTGACGCCGGCCAGGGCGCCGATGCACGTCGCTTCAGCTACCGACGCGGCTGGAGTGATGCTGCCATTGCAGGCAACCAGGAGCGGCGCAGTGCGGCGCCGTTCGCGCGCGCCCTGGATCCGCCGGCGATGGAAGCGCCGCTGGACTGGACCCGCGATCAACTGGTACGCGCACTCGCCCATCCACCACGGGAATTCCTGGCCGAGCGCCTCGGCCTGCGTACGCCCGAGCGCGACGAGCTGCTGCCCGACGAAGAACCCTTCGACGGCAACGACGGCCTGGGCCGCTGGCAACTCGATACCCGCGTGTTCGACCTTGCATTCGACCTGCCCTCGCACGCGCCGGTGGGCGTGGATGCATTGGCCGCGCGCCTGCTGGCCGAAGGCCGCATCGCGCCCGGCGCGGCGGGCCGCGACGCGCTACGGCAATCGATCCAACGACTGGCACCGGCCTTCGACGCCTGGCGCAATGCCGGCGCGACCCGGCCGCTGCCTTGGCAACTCGACCTTGGCGCGCATCGCCTGGCCGGCGTGTTGCCGCGAGTACACGATGGCGGGCTGCGCCAATTCAGCGCCAGCAAAGGCCATGGCCGCAGCCTGATCGCGCTCGGCGTGGACGCACTGGCCTGGTCAGCGCTGGGCGAGACGACGCCGATCTCGCGCTTTGTGCTCGATGGCGGCATCGAAACGATTGCACCGATGCCCGCCGCCCAAGCGCGCGCCAATCTCCAGGCACTTCTGCAACTGGCCGCGCGGGCACGACTGGAGGCGCTGGCCTTCATGCCCAAGGCCGGTCACCTGTTGTGGCTCGCGGGCGATGACGAGACGGCGCGCAAGCAAGCGCGCAATTCCTGGTCCGGCGCGAACGGCGAAGGCAGCGATGCAGCGGTGCGCATCGCCCTGCGTGGCGCGATGCCGTTCGAACATGCTGCGCAAACCGCGCGGATGCAGATCCTGGCTGCGGAAATTTTTTCCTGCCTACCCGCGGGTACCAACGCATCGTCATGTGGCCAAGCCGCGACATCGGCAGCTGGCGCGAACATCGGGGTCGACGCGAACATCGGGGCAGGCGCAGGCGCAGGGGCTGGCGATGACTGAGCACACACCAGTGCGCGACGAAGCCGCAATGGGCGATGCCAACCTGGATCTGGCCCTGCGCATCCCGATCGCCGGCATCCAGTTGCTCGAGGCCAGCGCCGGCACCGGCAAGACCTTCACCGTGGCGACCCTGTATTCGCGCCTGGTGATCGAGCTCGGCTTGCCGGTGTCACGCCTGCTGGCGGTCACTTTCACCGAGGCGGCAACCAAGGATCTGCGTGAGCAACTGCGCGGCCGCTTGCTCAACGCGTTGAAGCTGCTCGAGCGCGATGATCCGATCGCCGCGTTGCGGGCCGATTCCGCCGACCATGCGCATATCGCCCTGGCCAAGCGCCTGCTGGTCGGTGCGAGCGCGCGCGAGGGCGTACCGGCGCTGCTTGCACGCCTGCGCCGCGCCGCCGAGCAGATGGATCTCGCGCCGATCCATACCATCCATGGCTTCTGCCAGCGCGCCTTGCGCGACCACGCGCTGGTAGCCGGCCGGCCGTTGACTGCGTACGACGTGCTGCTCGACGAATCCGAGTTGCGGCACGAGGTGGCGCTGGAGTTCTGGCGCGAGCATTCGCGCGCGCAGCCCGATGCGCAAACCCTGTTGTCGCTATGGTCGTCGCCAAAGGCGCTGGCGGGCTTCCTGCGCGATGCGATGGCGCTGGATGGACTGCTGCCGCCACCCGAGCCACCGACCTCCGAGTCTGCGCAAGCCGGTGATGCCTTGCGCGCGGCGCGCATTGCGCTCGCCGCTGCGTTTGCAAAACACGGCGATGAAGCCCACGCGTCACTGCTGGCTGCCTGTGCCGACAAGTCGCTGAACGCAGGGTCGGTCAAGGCGTCCAACATTGCCAGGGCCTGGGACGCGCTACGGCATTGGTCCTCGCCCGCCGATGACGACCCGTCAGACGGCAAGCTGGCGACATTCTCGAGCAGCATGCTGGCCAAGCGCACCAACAAGAACAAGACCACGCCGCAGTCGCCGCTGTTCGACGCGGTCCAAGCCTGGGTCGAGGCTGCCGAGGCGAACGAACAATCGCAGCAGGTCGCGCGCATCGCGATGATCCATGCAGCGCGCGACTTTGCCATCGCACGCTGCGCAGCGCTGAAGCAATCACGCGGACTGATGGGCTTCGATGACATGATCCGCGGCGTGCACACCTGTCTGGCGCGCGACGTGGATGGCGGGTTCGCCGCCGCCCTGCAACGGCAATACGCCATCGCCCTGGTGGACGAGTTCCAGGACACCGATCCGCGCCAGTGGGATATCTTCCGGCGGCTGTTCGGGCAGCCCGCCAATACAGATGCCGATGCAGATGCAAATGTCGATGCCGATGCGTATGCCATGAGTGACGGAGACGGAGACGGAGACGGCGATGGCGACACGCCGCGTGCACTGTTCCTGATCGGCGACCCGAAGCAGGCGATCTACCGGTTCCGTGGCGGCGATGTCGCCACGTACCTGCAGGCGCAATCCGAAGCCGCCGCAACCCACACCCTGCGGCGTAATTTCCGCTCGCGCCCGCGTGCACTGGCCGCCACCGAGGCAATGTTCACGCTGCGCGGGCCGGGTGCCTTCGACCAACCCGGCATCGCCTTCGAGCCGGTCGAGCCCGGCGGCAGCTGCAATGATGACGCACTACGCATTGATGGGGCAGACGCGCCGGCGCTGGTGCTGCTGCCGGTACGCGAGGATCCGCTCGATACCAGCATTGATCGCTCGCGCGAGGCCGCCACCGCAGCCTGCGTCGCGGCGATTCATTCGCTGTTATCGGCCGCGCAGGCCGGCCGCGCAGTGCTCACCGATCGCCATGGCACGACCCGCGCGGTCGCGCCCGGCGACATCAGCGTACTGGTGCCGCGCCACCGCGATGGCGAAGCCGTCCAGCGCGCGTTGTCGGCGCGCGGCATCCCCAGCGTATCGGCAGGACGGCTGAGCCTGTACCAGACCGACGAGGCCACGCACCTGTGCTGGCTGTTGGAAGCGCTGCTCGCACCCGCCGATGACGGCCGCCTGCGCGCCGCGCTGGCAACGCCGCTATTCGGCCTCGACGCCGCGCAGATCGCCGCTTTCGACACCGACCTGCCCAGCCATCGCATCTGGCAGGACAAGCTCGAGCACTGGCAGGAGCGGGTGCGCCGGCACGGGCCGATGGCCCTGGTGGGCGAGTTGTGCGAAGCGCAGGCGGCGCGCCTGCTTGGCTGGCCCGATGGCGAGCGCCGCGTGTCCAACTACCTGCAACTGGCCGAGGCACTGCAATCGGGCGTGGATCGCGCGCCCGGATTGGCCGGCCTGCTGGCCGACCTGGAAACGCGCATCGCCCAAGCCGAGGACGTCAGCGATGAAGACCTGTTGCGGCTGGAGTCGGACTCGGCGCGCGTGCGCATCATGACCTTGCATGTCAGCAAGGGCCTGACCCTGGACCTGGTGTTCCTGCCCTTCGCGGCGACCAGCAGTGGATCGCAGCGCGCCGGCAAGCCGCCGATGGCGCGCCACCACATCGGCCTGGACCGCCTCGCCACCTTGTATCCGGACAAGGATGATCCGGCGACCAGGCAGGAGACGCGCGAGACGCGCGCTGAGCAGATCCGCCTGCTCTATGTCGGATTGACCCGCGCACGCCTGGCCACCTGGATTGGTTGGGGCGCGGTGAAGGATGCACACAAGACTGCGCTGGGCTGGTTGCTGCATCGTCCAGCGGGCGCGGAGCGTGCCAATGACAGCGCAGCCAATGACGGCGCGGTCGATGACGGCGCGGTCGATGACAGCATGGCCAGTGTCTGCGCAGGCGATGACGGCATGGCCGACGATGTGATGGTCGAGCTGGCAAAGCTCGACGACAACGCCGTGCAGGCGCGGCTGCACGAGTTGCAGGCGCTGGCGCCGGACGCCATCGCAATTGCGCCAGCGGTGACGATCGAGGCCGTCGACACCTTGCCGCGCCTGCGCTTCGTGGATGCCGTCGCGACGCCACCGGCGCGCGTGCCGCTGCGCCAATATGACCGCGACTGGTGGGTATACAGCTTTTCGCAGCTCGCACGCGAGGAAGGCCTTGCCGAAGCGCAACCCGCCGATGACGAACGCGACGTGGTGACCACGCTGGACTACTCGCGCTATGCAGGCCCGCGCTTTGGCAATGCCTTGCACCGCGCACTTGAACGGGTGGACTTCGCCGCGTGGCTGGATTGGCGCGGCCCGGCCCCGCCGACCGGACAGTTTGACGCCGTGGTCGAGGCACTTGCCCAGCACGGCTTCGACACCGAGGGAGATCGCAGCGAAGGCGTCACGCAACTGTCCGCATTGATCGGCGAAACCCTGAACGCCCCGATGCCGGAAGGCACCCGGCTGGCCTTGCTGCCGGCGGCGCGGCGCATCGCAGAAATGGAATTCCACCTGTCGCTGGCGCCAGTCACCGTGGACGCACTGCTCGCCACCCTGCATGCGCATGGGCTGGTGCAGGCGCGGCACGGCTTTGGTCTGCGCCAACGCATCGAAGGCCTGCTCACCGGCTTCATCGACCTGGTCTACGAGGCCGATGGCCGCCATTACGTGCTGGACTACAAATCCAACCAGCTGCCCGGCTACGACCACGCCAGCCTGCAGCGCGCGGTGCGCGATGCCGAATACGACCTGCAGTACGTGCTGTACAGCCTCGCCCTGCATCGCTGGCTGCAGTTCCGCATGGGCGCCGACTACGACATCGCGCGCCATCTCGGCGGCGTGCGTTATGTGTTCAGCCGCGGCCTGGATCGCAATGACCCGGCGCGGCCGGGCCTGCATGCGGTGACCTTGCCGCCCGCATTCGTGTTGGCACTCGATGCGCTGCTGCGACACAGGCCCGCCGCATGAGTTTACTGGCGGCCCTGTGGTCCGGTGGCTGGCTGCGCAACGTCGATCACGCGCTGGCCTTGAGCATGCGCCACGCACGCGACGATACGCCCGACCTGGTGCAAGCCGCAGCCGCCCTGGCAAGCCGCGCCCTGGCCCATGGCCATGGCCGGGTGCCGCTGTCGCGCTTGGGTGAACTGTTCGCGGAGATTGACGCCGAGCGCGAACTGCCGGCGCTGCCCCTGCTCGACGACTGGCTGGCGGTGCTGGCCGTTTCGCCCTGGATGCATCGCCCGGATGCGCACGCTCCGGACACGCATCCCCCGCACTTGCATCCCGGTATGACCGCCAGCGATCGCGTGCTCGTGCTTGAAGGCGATGCGATTGCGCTGCGCCGCTACTGGGATTACGAGTGCCGACTTGCCCGGGCCTTGCTCGCTCGCCTGCCCGACCGCGTGCAACTGATCACCGGCGGCCCCGGCACGGGCAAGACCACGCAAGTCGCGCAACTGCTGGTTGCGTTCGCGGCACGCAGCGGCAATGCGGCGCCGCGCATCCTGCTGGCCGCGCCAACCGGCAAGGCCGCATCGCGCCTGTCCGAATCAGTGCGTGAGTCGCTGCTGGCGCAGGTTGCCGATGGCCGCCTGGATGGCGATATGGCGGCACGGCTGCCGACCGACGCGAGCACGCTGCACCGCCTGCTGGGCTGGCAACGCAACGGCCAGTTCCGCCACCACCGCGACAATCCGCTGCATGCCGACCTGGTCGTGGTGGATGAAGCCTCGATGATCGACCTGCCGCTGATGACCCGGCTGGCTGAAGCGACACCGCCCGGCGCAACCCTGGTGCTGGTTGGTGATCGCGACCAGTTGCCGTCGGTGGAAACTGGTGATGTGCTTGCCGCGCTGTGCGATGCCAGCGAGCAGCCGGGATCGCCACTGGCCGCGCAGCGGATCAACCTGGAAACCAGCTATCGCCAGTCGGCGGACATCGACGTGCCCGCGCTGGCCGCTGCGGTACGCATCGGCGATGCCGATGCGGTGATCGCTGGACTCGCGCGAGATGGCTACCGCGGCGTTCGCTGGCATGCCGCCGGCGATCGCGCCCTGCATGAGGCGGTGCGCGAAGAAGCAGTGCCGCAGTTTCGCGCGCTGGTCGAGCAACCCGATGTCGCCAGCGCGCTGCGTGCCGCGCGCGGCTATCGCATCCTGTGTGCAACGCGTGAAGGCGCCGCCGGCAGCCAGGCACTGAATGCCATCGTTGGCCAGGCGCTGGATCCGCTGCGTGGTGGGCTGGGGCAATTCAAGGGTCGGCTGGTGCTGGTCACCGAGAACAGCTATCGCCAGCAGTTGTTCAACGGCGACATCGGCATCGCCTGGCCGGACGAGAACGGCGAGCTGCGCGTGTGGTTCGACGGCGACGGCGGCCCGCGCGCCTGGTTGCCCGCGGCGCTGCCCGCGCACGAGCCGGCGTTCGCACTCACCGTGCACAAGTCGCAGGGCTCGGAGTTTGATCGTGTCTTCCTGGCCCTGCCCGAACGCGGCGCGCGCGTGTTGTCGCGCGAGCTGCTGTACACCGGGCTCACGCGCTGCCGGCAGGAGGTACTGCTATGGGCTGGCGAACCTGCGCTGCGCGAGGCCATCGCGCGTCGGGCGCAGCGCTGGAGCGGGTTGGCGGCACGACTTTCACCGGCCCGCGCGCACTGATCGCGACGGTCGCCATTCAGCATGGGCTAACGCGGCCTGCGCAGACTCAGCGGCAATTCATCGCGCGTGTACCACGATGCCCGCAACAGTCCCCCGATGGCCGCGTTGGCCCCGAAGGTTGCACCATGAGTTCCAGCAATCAGGTCACCGCCGAGTACCCGCAGTTGCCAGCCGACGTGCACACGCGGTTGAAACATCGTGATGCCAAAGGCCGCTTTGTCGAGGGTGACGAAGATGCCGGGCATGACCACGCCCGCTCACCGGATCCGAGTCCGGGCGACGCCCCGGATGCTGCCGCCGACAAGAAGGCCTCGCGTGGTGCGCATCTTGATCCAGGCAACAAGCAACACTGAGCTGTCGGCAGGGGACCGCTCTCCCGCTGACGTCAATCTACCGACTCAGCTGCTTTCGCTATGGTCAGCCGGTTTGGCTATGGTCAGCTGGTTTCGGTATGAAAGTGCCGCCGAAACGGTACGGCGTCCTGATCGACCGGGACATCGAATTCACGTGCATAGCGATGGCCCGCGTACACCGCGTGTGCGATCAGCCCGGGCGCATCTGCATCGCCAATCGCACGCACGCTGCGCAGGCCGCAATCGGCCCATTCCTGCTCGCGCCCGCGTAGTGCCAGCAGCAGGGTTTCATTGGGAAGCCGCGCGGTCAGCAGCACCAGCGCGGCGCAGTCGAGCTCACGCAATTTCCCCGACCAGGTGTGCTCCACGCTCAACTTTCCATCAGCAAAGCCAACCAGGTTGTGCTGCACCAACTGCTCCACGCCAACCTCGTGCAGGCGATGCTGGATGTGCCGGTAGTCCAGCGTGTTGGTGCTCCAGGCCGCGATCATGTCGTCGGCGGTGAGATAGCGCACCTCGCGTCCGTCGGCGCGGAGCTTTTCGGCAAGCACGCTGGCCAGGTAGAACCCGTCATCATCAAACAGCACTACCGGCCCGTCCGCCGCGGTAGCGGTGAAACGACCATCCATCACGTCATCGGGCGTGAACACCGATGGATTCGCTGCCAGTGCCGGGTCAGGGAAGAAATTACTGCGGCCATAGCCATCGCGGCGCCAGTGCGAGCCGGTCGCCAGCACGACATGGTCGGCACCAAACTCGAGCACTTCGTCGGCGCCAAGCAGGTTGTCCGGATACACCGCCACGTTCGACAACTTGGCGATCTGCTGCAGCCGCCAGTCGCGCACCCGCGCCCATTCCGACAAGCCCGGCAGGCGCGCTTCGCGCGAAACACGGCCGCCGAGTTCCTTGCGCGCCTCGGCCAGGTGCACTTCATAGCCGCGCTGGCCAAGCGCGCGCGCCGCTTCCAGTCCCGCCGGCCCGCCGCCAACCACCAACACGCGTGCTTGGGATGCCTTGGGCGCGATGCGTTCGGGATGCCAGCCCTTGCGCCACTCCTCGCCCATGGTCGGGTTCTGGGTGCAACGGATCGGCGTGATGGTCATGTCACCGGTGACGCAGATATTGCAGCCAATGCACTCGCGGATCTCGTCGCCGCGCCCTTCCTCGATCTTTTTTGGCAGGAATGGATCGGCAATGGATGGCCGCGCCGCACCGATGATGTCGAGCACGCCGCGGCGCAGCTGCGAGATCATGGTATCGGGCGAGGTGAAGCGGCCGACGCCAACGACCGGCTTGCTGGTGCTGCGCTTGACGAAATCCACGAACGGTTCCTGCGCGCCTTCGCGGGCGAAGCGCGATGGCATCGAGTCGTTGTACCAGGCGGCCACGTTGACATCCCACAGGTCCGGCAACTCGGCCACGGCCGACACGATGTCCTGCGCCTCGGCACGCTCGACACCGCCGGCACCGAGCAACTCCTCGGTGGCGAATCGCAGCGCCACCGCGCAGCTGTCGCCGACCGCGTCTTTCGTATCCTCGAGCAGCTCGCGCAGCAGGCGCACGCGATTGTCCAGCGAGCCGCCATAAGCATCGCTGCGCTGGTTGCGCCGCCGCTGCAGGAAGTGCATCGCCAAACTCAGGTCGTGCGCAGCATACACGTAGATGATGTCGAAGCCGGCGCGCTTGGCACGCAACGCAGCGGCACGATGCCAGCGCCGATAGTCGGCGATGTCTTGCAGGGTCATCGCCCGCGCCTGGTTGGGATAACCGTACTTGCTCGGCTGGTGCGACGGCGCGAGCAAGACTTCCCGCGAGTACAGGTTCGACGCGCTCGGGCCGTTGTGGGTCAGCTCGATCGCGGCCAGCGCGCCATGCGCGTGCACCTTCTCGCACATCAGCTGCAACGCCGGGATGTCGTGGTCGTCCCACAGGCGCGCCTCCACGTAGGGCGAGACATCGCCACTCGGATGGATCTCGCACTCTTCAGTGGACACCACCGCCCAGCCGCCTTCGGCCTTCACCTCGCGCATGGCGGCATGCGCCTGCGGCATCGCGTGGCCCATGCCATTGCAGTGTGGTACCTGGAAAAAGCGGTTCTTCGCGGTCACCGGGCCGATGCGGATCGGCTCGAACAGCGGGTCGTATCGCGGGTCACGCGCCATGGGACATCCTGTGTGTGGACCCGCGGCGGGTCGCATCCATGCCAGGAGCTAATTTACTACGACGCGCCGGCCACCGCGCAGCAACAGCAGCGCGATCGCGGCGCCCGCGAGAACCGCGGCATAAACGCCCAATGCGCTGGGCGCCAGGGTCGGAATCGCAATCAGCACCAGGGTGTCGTTGCCACCGGGCAGGATGGCCGCGCCCAGGCCCATCAGCAGGCCGCCGGCGATGCTGCGCACCAACACCGGCGCTGGCGGGATGCGCAGCGCAAACGAGCGCCGCTGCCGGGACGACAGCCCCATGCCGGCGAGCAGCGCGACCAGGAACAGCACGCGCAGCGCACCCGGCGACATCTCATGACCGACCCAGGCGCTCGCCTCGCCGCCGAGGAAGTTGGTGTAGGTCCACGCTCCCTGCAGGGTGTACAGCAGACCACCGGCGACGCCCATTACCAGCGCGGCCGCACGCGGCGACCAACGATCGCGCAAGACCGGATGCAGGTTGCGCGACATCGCATCCGGGGGCGATGTACCTGGCGGTTCGAACAGCGGCGGCGCAGACGGCGGCGCCAATAGCGGCGGCGCATTCGACGCGCCGTGCTCGATCCGCCACACCTGCACCGCTTCCCACACGCCCCACAGCGACAACACCGCGAGCAAGGCCGGGGCCCACGGCATTCCCGGCGCAAGTCGGAACGGCAAGGCACGCGCCGCATGGCCGGACAGCGGCTCGATCCACAACAACCAGGCAATCAGTCCGCCAACGAAGGCCAGCAGCGTGGCCAGCATCGCCAATTCGCCATCGGCCAGGCGCTGGATCGTCGACAACGCGCAACCGCCATTGAGGCCGGCACCGGCGCCAAACAGCAGGCCACCCGCCAAGGCCAGCCAATACGGCGCGCGTTGGGTGGCCGGATACAAGCTGCCCTGCATGGCGAACAGCAGCAACCCGCTGACCAGCGCCGTCCATGCGGCCGCCTTCACGAAACTGGCAAGCATGTGCGCGCTGCCCAGGTCGAGCACCTCGGCCACCGCGCGCACCGTGCACAGCGACGCCCGGTGGGCAGCGAAGCCAACCGTCATGATCAATACGAGCGCCAGCGCGAACATGCGCCGATTCTGGCACTCTGTCGGCGATTCGGCACCTATGGGAGGACACGGCCATGGCAGGCAACGGAAACAACGCTGGCAACGGCGGCAGTGGCGGGCGCGGCAACGCAGGTGCCAGCAGTGCCCAGGACGACGACCAGCGCCGACTGGCGGTCCTGATTGATGCCGACAACGCGCAGGCTTCGGTGATCGAAGGCCTGCTGGCGGAAGTGGCCAAGTACGGCCTTGCCAGCGTCAGGCGCATCTATGGCGACTTCACCTCCACGCGCATGCAGCAGTGGAAGCAGACCCTGCTCGAACACTCGATCCAGCCGGTGCAGCAGTTCGCCTACACCACCGGCAAGAACGCCACCGACAGCTCGATGATCATCGACGCGATGGACCTGATGTACACGCGCCGCTTCGACGGCTTCTGCCTGGTCACCAGCGACAGCGATTTCACCCGCCTGGCGCAGCGCCTGCGCGAGGAAGGGCTGGTGGTGTATGGCTTTGGCGAGGAAAAAACGCCGTCGGCATTCCGCCAGGCCTGCGACAAGTTCGTCTATACCGAAGTGCTGCGACCCATCTCGCCGCCGAAGGCCGCGCCGCCGGCAGCAGCGCCAGCACCCGCAAGAGCGAAAAAAACGGCAACCAAGGTTGCCGCGGTCAAACCAGCGCGCCGCCGTGCCGGCGCTGCCGATGCCGGCGCTGCAGCGGCCGCGCCTCCGTCTCCCGGGCCCGCCTCCGAGCCCCTCGCCGTCGCCAAGGCCGCATCTCGGCTGCCGCTCGGCCTTCTGCGCAAGGCGATCGAACAGGCCTCCGATGATTCCAAG
>JBKJMY010000347.1:0-4919 GCA_046596115.1 Arenimonas sp. | reverse complement strand
CCGCGGCATCGTCGGCGTCGGCGGCGGCCTTCGCCGCAGCCTCCAGCGCACCACCATCACTTGGCGCCTCGGCCGCACCGCTCGGTACGGCGGTGCTGGACATGGAAGTGATCGAAGAGCTTCGTTCGATCATGGGCAGCGAGGCGCTGGGCCTGGTGAAGATGTTCATCGAGGACGCACCCATACACATCCATGCACTGCAGGTGGCGGCGGAAGCCAACGACATCGCGGCCATGGTCGCGCCCGCGCACACGCTCAAGTCATCGAGCGCCAATCTCGGTGCGATGGCGCTGTCGGCGGTGGCCAAGCGGATCGAGTTCGGCGCGCGCACCGAAGCCCTGCCCAAGCCGGGGCTGGCGGTGCTGATGCTGGAGAACGAATACCGCAAGGCAAAGGCGGCGCTGCTGAAGCTGACCTAGGGCAACCGCAGCAGCAGCCACCGCCGCGGCCACGAAGCTGCGTGGTTGCGTTTGGATCAGTCGCGGCCACCCCCACGGCCAAGAAGCGCCGTGGTCGCGTTTGGCTGAACCTCAGCCCCCACGGGCGCTGTGCCGTGGTGATTCAGGCAGCGCGGGCTCGTTGTCGCGGGGGATCGCCTCATCGCCGGCAACCGTGCGGGCCACCGGCGCCAGATGGCGCAGCGCGCGGATGTATACCTCGCGCTTGAACACCACCACGTTGTCCACCGGGTACCAGAAATCCACCCAGCGCCAGCCGTCGAACTCCGGCTTCTCGGTCAGGTCCAGGCGCAGATCGGATTCCTGGCAGCGCATCTGCAACAGGAACCAGACCTGCTTCTGGCCAATGCAGGTTGGCCGCGAGCCGCGGCGCACGCAACGATTGGGCAGCCGATAGCGCAGCCAGCCCGGCGTGGCACCGAGCACGTCCACGTGGTGCGGCTCCAGGCCGGTTTCTTCCCGCAGCTCGCGATACATCGCCTCGAGCGGGGTCTCGTCGGTATTCATGCCGCCCTGGGGGAACTGCCAGCCATCGCGATTCACGCGCCGCGCCCAGAATAACTGGCCATCGGCACGCATCAACACGATCCCGACGTTCGGGCGGTATCCGTCCGGATCAATCATGATCGGACTCCACAATGCTTCACTGGTACCAGACTGCCACAGCCCCGGCGCAGGCCACAAGCGTCAGCACGGCAAGTCACAACCGGGGCGGCGGGAATCGGGCATTCACGCACTGAGCACCAGGTGTTCGGAGACCATGGCGCATGACAATGACCCGCCTGATCGCGCTGACTGCCGCCCTGCTGATCGCCGTACTGCTGCTGATCGTGGCCAAACCGGCTGCGCCCGCGCCCGCCTCAGCTGAGCGTTTCCGGCGCGAACCCGCGGGACTGGAAGCAAAACCGATCCACACGATCCGCAGTCGCGAGACCGGCGCAGGCGCCCAGGAATACCTGGTCAGCAACCTGGTGGCCGGCCCGGTCGAGGTGCTGTGTTCGCTGGTCACCCCGGACAACGTGCGCAGCGCACCGCCGCTACCGCGACGCATGGTGCTCCCGGCGCTGGCGGAGAGATCCGTCGCCGAGCTGCATGTCATTGATGGCGCGCAGAAGGCGAGCGCGTCAGTGGCTTGCGAGGCGATGGTCGGCGATCCGAAGGCCACGCCTCCCACAAATCGCGCCTACGCCCTGCCCTTTCCCGCCGGCACCCGCTACACGCTCGACCAGGGCTTCGACGGGAGCTTCAGCCACAACACGCCCGACAGCCGCTACGCGCTCGACTTCGGCGTTCCCGAAGGCACCGCCGTGCTGGCCGCGCGCGCGGGTATCGTGATGCAGGTGGAGGACGATTTCCGCGCCAATGGCACCGACGCCACGCGCTTTGGCGATCGCGCCAACTACGTACGCGTGCTGCACGACGACGGCAGTATGGCGCTGTACGCCCATCTGGCGCCCGGCAGCATGCTGCGGCAGCCTGGGGACCACGTGACGGTCGGCCAGCTGGTGGGCACATCGGGCAATACCGGCTTCAGTACCGGGCCGCACCTGCATTTCTCCGTTCAGCGCAACGCCGGCATGGCCCTGGAGGCGATCCCGTTCGGGGTGGTCGGCGTGGATCCGCGTGCGGCGCGGGGTGGCTGATGATTGATTGGAAAGGCCGCGACAGCTAGAATTGCGCGCCTGCCTGCAATGGGCAGCGCCCGTGGCTATGTAGCTCAGCTGGTTAGAGCGTGGCACTCATAATGCCGAGGTCGGTGGTTCGAGTCCACCTATAGCCACCATATTTCCACGCCTGATCCAGATGCAATCGGACTGCGCGATCCGCATATCAACTCCTTCACGGTTCGTGAAACGCCTCCGCCGCGTCCGACGGCCCGGACGCGAAGTCGGCGCGGATTTCAGTCACGCGCCCTGATCGCGAACCTGCGGCAAGCGCGCATGCGGGTGCCCCGGTTCAACTACACCCGTCCCGTCACCGGCAACAGCGCACCCGTGATCGCCGATGACCGCGCCGAGAGCAGGAACACGATCACATCGGCAAGTTGCCCTGGCGACACCCACTTCGAGAAATCCGCCTTCGGCATCTCCTTGCGGTTGGCCGACGTGTCGATGATCGATGGCAGCAGCGCATTCACCGTGATGCCGCGCTCTTTCAGTTCCTCCGCCAGCGCTTCGGTCAATCGCGCCACGCCCGACTTCGACGCGGCATAGGCACCCATGCCGGCGCCCGCCTTCATCGCGCCATTGGCGCCAATGTTGATGATGCGGCCGCTATTGTCCGGCAGATGCGGCAGCACCGCGTGGCAGGCTGCAACCGCGGTGCGCAGGTTGGCCTCGAACATGGCATTCCAGGTTGCCAATGAACCGTCCGCGATGGTTTCCCAGTGGAAGCCGCCGGCGATATTCACCAGCGCATCAATGCGACCGAAGCGCGCGACGATGGCATCCACCGAAGCCTTCGCACCGTTGTCGCTGGAAAGATCGACATCGCCAAACAGTGCCGCGCCCTCAAGCGGCGTGTGCGGCGCGGAGGCGCGATCAATGGCAGCGACCTGCGCGCCTTCGGCAAGCACGGCATGTACCACGGCACTACCAAGTGCTCCAAATGCGCCTGTGATGGCGACGACTCGACTTTCCAGTTGCATGGCGCGCTCCTTTGATGTCGCTGTCGCCGAGTCTACCGCCCGGGCGCCCCAGGGCGTCCCTGGTCGCCCAAGGGCGTCCCAAGTCGCCCCGGGGCGTGCCAGCGACTGGCATGGGCCGTGTCGAGCGGGAATGTTTCAGCGCCTGTTAACCGGACTGGTCGCATCGTCGATAGGGAATGGCACAGATTGCATCCAAAATGCACAGGCCAGCACCGGCTAGCACAGGAGCGCCGCATGGAGATCCAGGAAGCAAAGAAGCGCTGCGCGCACGCGAACTGCACTTGCATTATTCCCGCGGAGGACACGTATTGCGGAGACGCCTGCCGGATCGCAGAGCAGACCACCATCAATCCCATGGACATGACCGCGGCCGCAGCCCGATCCTGCCAATGCGGGCATCCCGGTTGCGGGGGATAGCGGCATAAGGCGCGGGTCGGCGCGCGGGCCCGTTCACGCTGCGTTGCCAGAGTGGGGTCTCGTTCAGGCTATCCTGCGTTGATGCGACCTCCTGCCCCCGTCGTCGCCCTCGCCGCGCTAGTGCTTGGCACCCTGTTCGGCGCACACGCGCGGGCCGACACGCTCAAAACCGTTGAGATCCGCGGCCTGCCCGACCCGCTCATGGTGGACAACGTCCGATCGGCGCTGTCGCTGACCGATTCGATCGGCCGCGAGCTGAGCCCGGCGCGGCGCGACTACCTGGTGCAGGTGGCGCAGGACGAGGCGCGCCGTGCACTGGAGCCGTTCGGATACTTCTCGCCTGACGTCACGGTGACCGATGGTGCTGCAGGCGCCGTAGTCGTGACTATCGCGGCTGGCGACCCGGTCCGCGTTGACGCAGTCACGTTGGCGATCGAAGGCCCCGGCGGCGCGGACGATGTGCTGAAGGGCGACCTGTCCGCTTTCGCGCCGACCAAGGGCGCGGTCTTCAACCAGGGTGTGTACGAAATCAGCAAGGCGCGCGTTTCGCACCGGCTCGAGGATCGTGGGTATTTCGATGCCGACCTGGTGCGGCACGAGGTAGTAGTGACCCGCGCCACGCACGATGCCGACATCGACCTGGCCTGGAACAGCGGTGCGCGCCGCGTGCTGGGTCCGGTGAGCTTCGTGCAATCGCCCAAGGCAATTATCAATGAGTCGCTGCTGCAGAAGCAGGTGCACTGGAAGTCGGGCCAACCCTTCGAACAGGCCAGGCTGGACGCTTTGCGCGCGACCCTCTCGCGACTCGACTATTTTTCCAGCATCGACGTGGCAGCACAGCCCAAGGATGCGGACGGCAAGTCGGCGGGCAACGCGGTGCCCATCATCGTCACCCTCACGCCGGCGAAGCGCAGCATCTATACCGCCGGCCTGAGCTATGGCAGCACCAGCGGCCCGGGCATCCGGCTGGGCCTGGAGCGGCGCTATCTCAACAAGCGCGGACACAAGGCACAGGTCGGGCTTGAATGGGCGCGGCAACGCAAAGTGCTGGCGCTGGAATACCGCATCCCGGCCAGCGCCTGGTTCGAGGGCTGGTATGCGATCGGCGCGCAGGCGGTGGACGAGCAGACCGATTACATCGACAACCGACGCATCGAACTGGTCGGTACGCGCACTGGTGAGATCAACAGTCACTGGCGCGCGGTAGCGGGCGTGCACTGGTTGCGTGAGCGCTGGGCCTACGCAGCCGAGGACGATGGCAATCCGCTCACGCCGCCGAATTACCACTTTGCAACCTTCCTGTTCCCTTCGATCTCGGGCACCTATCGCAACGTCGACAACCTGCTCGAGCCGCGCCGCGGCATCTCAGGCTCGGCTGAGGTACGCGGCGCGCTGAA
>JBKJMY010000262.1:0-3584 GCA_046596115.1 Arenimonas sp. | reverse complement strand
CGGTTCGGACCTGTCCGGATCCACTCGCAGCGCGGCATCGAGGTCGCGCATCGCCGAATCTATTTCGCCACGTGCGAGCGCGGCGTCCGCCAGCCAGAGCCGGGTCCTGGCATCGCGCGGATTGCGCCGCATGGCAATCCCAAACAGGCGCATCGCACTGGTGTGGTCACCTTCTGCTTCCGCAGCGACACCGAGGACGCGGAACGCGCTGCCGTCGACGGGGCTGGCCCGCAGGCGTTGCAAGGCTGTGGCTCGGCCCGATCCGGCTGCGCCACCGAACGCCCCGTCCACCTTCTCCAACTGCCACGTCGCTATTGCCACCACGCTGCAAACCGCCAAGATGGGAAACGCACGGCGAGGCAAGTGCACCGACATGCGCCGCCTAGCCGCGTCCGCTTCAATCACGGGGCGTCGCGCTGGCCGCCGTACGAAAAGTAGTCATAGCCGTGGTACCCGTAGTCGCTCTTGTTTCGCATGTCGAAGCGGTTGAGCAAGGTACCGATGACATGGCTGCGGGTCGCGGCGATGCGTTGCAGGGCGCTGAGGATGGAATCCTTTCGGGTGATGTTCGCGGTGACCACCAACAGGGTGAATTCGGCACGGCCGGCGAGCAGCGGCGCGTCCGCAAGTCCCAGCACCGGTGGCCCGTCAATGAGGATCAGGTCGTGGGTCTTGGCCAACTGTGCGAAGACCGATACCAGGGACTCACCGCCAAGCAATTCAGGCGGGCTCGGTGGCAACGGCCCCGACGTGACCAGGGTGAGGTTGGGAATGTCGGTAGCCTGGCACGCGGCCGACAGTTGTGCGGCGCCGGCGAGCACATTCGACAAGCCCACGCTGTTGCTCTTGCCGAACACCTTGTGCAGGGACGGATTGCGCAGGTCAGCGTCCACAAGCGCCACCCGACGGCCCAACTGCGCGATGTTGCGCCCCAGTTCTGCCGCGGTGGTGGACTTGCCTTCACCCGGGCCTGCGCTTGTGACCAGCATCGAGCGGGGCAAGCCATGCACAGTGGAAAACTGTAGTGCCGTGCGCACTGAACGGTAGGCTTCCGAAAACGGCGAGCGAAGATTGCCGCTTGCCTGATTGGGACTGACGCCCGGATCGAGCAGCGGTATCACACCCAACCCGGGCAGGCCGGTAAGGGCTTCCAGAGCCTTGGCAGAGTGGATCCGGCGATCGGAATAGTGCAGGACGAATGCAACCAGGATGCCAAGTGCGAGCCCCAGGAGCAGGCCCAGCAGCAGGTTGCGGCGCATGTCGGGCTTGTACGGACTTCCGGGCGCCTCGGCGCGGTCGACAACCGAAATATTGTTCGCGCCGATGCCGCCGGCAACGCCAATTTCCTTGAAGCGCTGCAACAGCGCATCGTAGAGTTGCTGGTTGGTTGCAATTTCTCGCTTGAGTATGTTGTACCGGATGCTACGGCTGGCCAGGTCAAGCACGTCGTCTTTGAGCAGGCCGATGCGGTTCACCAGCATCTCTTCCTGGTCTCGCGCCGCGTGGTAGCGGGAAGTCATCGCTGCGCGGATATTTCCCACTTCGGCGGCGACTTGGCGATCGCTCTCGGCGATTTTGCCCTGCAACTGGAGCATCTCGGGGTAATCGGGCTTGTAGATCGCCAGGCCGTCCTGGTACTGGGCCGCCAGTGCGGCACGCTCTTTGCGCAACTGCTGGATGAGGCCGCTATCAACGACCTCCGGCAGTCCCAGTCCCGAACCCGTGCTGGCCTGGTGCACGTCCGCCTCCGCACGGATCCGGTCGGCTTGGGCCTTGGCCAGCATGCCGTTGAGTTCGCTCAGGTTTTGCGCCGACAGGGACGGCGTGTCCTGCCCCACAGATACGATTTGCTGTGCTTCCGCGAATGTTACCAGTTCCTTCTCGGAGTCCTCCAGCTTTCCCTGCAGTTCGGCCAGCCGCTGTTCAAGATATTTCTTTGCGTAGGCCGTGGCGTCGAAGCGTCCCTCGATGTTGCTGGTGATGAAGGCATCGGCGTAGGCATTTGCCACCCGTGCAGCGAGCTGCGGATCAGGGGAGTCGAAATTGATGCGCACCAACTGGGAGTTGCGGACCGGCTCGATGGATAGGGCGCCCAGCACAGCGCCGACCGCCGCGTGTTGCCTGGCCAGTGTCTCCGACGGCGAGGGCTTCGACGCTTGACTCGCGGCCTTGCCGCCGAAGCCGGGTTGTTTGACCAGTTGGGCGTCCTGGATAACCCGCAGTGCAAGCGTCCGGCTGCGAAGTAGTTCGTACTGCGTTTGATAGAAATCCCTGTCATACGGGGCATCGGCGGAAGTCACGCCTTCGGATTTGACAACCTTGATCGTGTCCGGCTTGATCTGGATCGTGGCCAGGGCGCGGTAGATCGGAGTACTCAGCAGGGTCAGGATCAGGGACGTCGCCAGAACGGCGAACAGCACCCCGACCACCACCCAGCGGTGGGAATGCAGGATTTTCCAGTAATCCTGGAGGATTTCGACGCCATGGTCATGCTGAAGATCCATCGCCAGACCGTTTGCGATCGTTCCTTCGCTCGCGGGATATTTCATCGGAATAGAGTCCAAACGCCAATCAGGGGAGTGGTTTCAACGAGCCTTCGCAGCAATGCCTTGGCGCCGGACTCGGTAACGACGACGATGTCCTCACCCATCATCTCGGGATCGGGCGCGCGACCTTCTCGAATCTCGTCCAAATTGAAGCGCGCGACGTGACGCTGGCCGCCAATCGTGCGGAAGACGAAAATGTCCTTCTGGTCTGCCACCGTGCTCGGCCCTTTGGCCAGCGCAATGGCTTGCAAGAGCGAAAGCTGGGTGGCGATCGGATAGATGCCAGGGCTGATCACTGCCCCTTCGACGGTGACGCGCTGGCGCGCGCGGTCGGTCACCAGCACCGATACCTGGGGATGCTGGAGGTAGCGTGCGCCGTAGCTTTCCTCAAGCAGCGTTTGCACTTCCTCGACGGTCTTGCCGCCGACGGAAAGTGCGCCTACCAAGGGCAGCGAAACCTGCCCGGCATTATTTACCCGGACATCGCGCTGCAACCCTTCCACGCCGAGTACCTTGACGGCGAGCGTGTCATTGGCGCCGATGCGATAATCTGGCCTCTGTTGCACGAATGCCGTTGGCTCGACTGTGGGCAGCGGCCCCTCGTCGGAAAGCCGCGCAGGCCTGCTCGCGCACGCAGACAGAAGCAGCAGAAGCAGGCCTGCAATCGGAAACGACTGGTTCAAGCGCACATCTCCCACCGGAACAGTCGGTGAGGATATGCGGGGCGGAATATCAAGGCAACCAATTGGAGAGCCAGCCAAACGCCTTCTTTTGGGTCCTTCCGAAGACTGCGGGAGCTGCTTCCGGAGCTTCGTCGGCCAGGATCATCGCGGGGCGCGTGAGAACCAGATGTGCCGCTTCTTCCGCGCCAATCAGCCTTTCAGCCGCTGCGCGGGCCTCCTCCAGCAAGGGCGGACGCCGCGTGGGATGGTGCGCGTCGGTAGCGAGAATGTGCGCCCGGCCTTCGCATACGAACCTGTCTGCCCAATAACTCACCCGTCGGCCAAACCGCCCGGTGAGCGCTCCGGCAGTGATTTG
>JBKJMY010000040.1:0-19736 GCA_046596115.1 Arenimonas sp. | reverse complement strand
ACTAGAGCACTGAACTAGAGCACTGAACTAGAGCACTGAACTAGAGCACTGAACTAGAGCACTGAACTAGAGCACTGAACTAGAGCACTGAACCGCAGCACTGAACTGACCTGATTCGACCGACACGAACAAGCCACAGGAATCCGCCGCAGATGGAAAATTTCCCCAGCCAGGCGCGCGCCGTCATCATCGGCGGTGGCATCGTCGGTTGCTCGACCGCCTACCACCTCGGCAAGCTCGGCTGGCGCGACACGGTACTTGTCGAGCGGCACAAGCTCAGTTCCGGCTCGACGTTCCACGCCGCCGGCCTGGTCGGGCAACTGCGCAGCAGCGCCAACATCACGCAGATGCTCGGCCATTCGGTTTCCCTGTACAGCAGCCTGGAGGCCGAGACCGGCCTGGCCACAGGCTGGAAAATGAATGGTGGGCTGCGCCTGGCCTGCACGGCCGCGCGCTGGACCGAACTCAGGCGACAGGCAACCACGGCGCGGTCGTTCGGCCTGGAGGTGCAGCTGCTGTCGCCGCGCGAGGCACGCGAGCTGTGGCCGTTGATGGATATCTCCGACCTGGTCGGGGCGGCATTCCTGCCAACCGATGGCCAGGTCAATCCGTCCGACATCACCCAGTCGCTGGCCAAGGGCGCGCGCATGCAGGGCGTGCGCATCCTCGAGGATTGCAACGTGCTCGGCATCGAGCTCGAACGCGGACTTGTGAGGGCGGTATTGGCCGCGCATGGCCGCATCGAATGCGAAGTGGTGGTCAATTGCGCCGGGCAATGGGCGCGTGACGTCGGGCGCATGGCCGGGGTCAACGTGCCACTGGTTTCCGTGCAGCACCAGTACCTGATTACCGAGGTGATCCCCGGCGTCGCGCGTGACTTGCCGACCCTGCGCGATCCAGACCGGCTGACGTACTACAAGGAAGAAGTCGGCGGCCTGGTGATGGGCGGCTACGAGCCCAATCCCATTCCATGGGCCGTGCAGGGTTTTCCGGAGCGATTCAATTTCCAGTTGTTGCAACCGGACTGGGAACACTTCCAGCCGATCATGGAACTGGCCTTGGCGCGGGTGCCTGCGCTCGCAGATGCGGGCATCAAGGAGTTGCTCAACGGCCCGGAAAGTTTCACGCCGGACGGCAATTTCATCCTCGGCCCAGCGCCGGGCATCGGCGGCTTTTTTGTTGGCGCCGGATTCAACGCCTTCGGCATTGCCGCCGGCGGAGGCGCCGGCAAGGTGCTGGCGGAATGGATTGCCGGTGGCGAGGCGCCGTTCGATGTCTGGCCGGTGGATATCCGCCGCTTCGGCCCGCCGCATGCTGACATCGACTGGGTGCGCAAGCGCACGCTGGAGTTGTACGGCAAGCACTATTCGATTACCTGGCCGGGTGAAGAGCACCAGAGTGGTCGGCCGTTGCGACGTTCGCCGTTGTATGACCGGCTGCTGGCGCAGGGCGCGGTGTTTGGGGAGAAGCTCGGTTGGGAGCGGCCGAACTGGTTTGCTGCGGCCGGTGAGGCGGCGCGGGATGGGTATAGTTTCCAGCAACCGAATTGGTTCGACGCCGTGGCCCGGGAACACCGGGCAACCCGCGAGGCCGTGACTCTGTTCGACCAGACCTCGTTTGCGAAATTCCGGATGCTGGGCCGCGATGCGGAGGCGGCACTGGACTGGATCTGCGCCAATGACGTCGCCCGACCGGTCGGCAGCCTGGTTTACACGCAGATGTTGAATGCCCGGGGCGGGATCGAATGCGACCTGACCATTGCCCGGCTGGCCAACGACTGCTTTTACATTGTCACTGGCACCGGCTTTGCCACCCATGACTTTGACTGGATCATGCGGCAGATTCCCGCGGGCATGGATGCGCACCTGGTTGATGTCACCTCCAGCATGGCTGTGCTGGCGCTGATGGGCCCGCAGGCACGCGAGGTCCTGCAACGGGTGACCCGCGACGATGTCTCCAACGCCGGATTCCCTTTCGGCCAGGCACGTCGCGTGTGCATCGCCGGCACCACGGTGCTGGCCCTGCGCGTGACCTACGTCGGCGAGTTGGGCTGGGAACTGCACATCCCGATGGAGTGCGCCGTTGTCGTCTACGAGGCACTGATGCAGGCGGGCGCGGAGTTTGGCATCGTCAACGCCGGCTATCGCGCAATCGAGACCCTGCGCCTGGAGAAAGGCTATCGCGCCTGGGCCGCTGACATCGGCCCCGACCACACACCGCTGGAGGCGGGCCTGGGCTGGGCGGTCAAATTCAAGACTGGCAAGGCATTCCTCGGGCGCGACGCACTGCGGGAGCAGCAAGGGGCACCACTGAAGAAGCTGCTTTGCGGCTTTACCGTCGACGACGGCGACTGCGTGCTGCTCGGCCGCGAAACTATTTTCCGCAATGGCGAGCGGGTCGGCTGGCTGAGCAGCGGAGGCTTCGGCCACACCATCGGCAAGCCGATTGGCTATGGCTATGTGCGCCACGCGGACGGTGTCGACCGCGACTACCTGTCGTCGGGACGCTACGAGCTGGAAGTGGCCACCGAGCGGATCGCGTGCACGCTGCAGACCGGCCCCCTGTACGACCCGAAAATGCTGCGGGTCAAGGCTTAGCGTCCTTGCTGCGGAAAGCAATCGCTGCGCGAAACGAGAAACGGAGCGCCGAGGCGCTCCGTTTCCGTTGATGCACATGCCTTTCGCGCGCGCCCTCAGCTGTTGAGCGCGGCCTCCGCTGCGGCAATTTCCGCCTGCCGCTTGGCAATCATGTCGCCGATCGGCGGCCCCTGGAAGCGCCGGTTCTCGAAGGCGAACCAGACAATGGCGGTCAGGATCAGGAAGCCGATCGTGATCTTCAGGGCCATGTCATTGGGCGGCTGCACGCCGATCACGAAGATCAGGACCATCGCGATGATGGACAGGAAGGCGAACAGCTTGAACACCGCCGGACCGAGATCCCAGGGGCCCATGGTCGGCCACTTCGCCGTGCCGTGCGTGAACAGGCCCAGTGTGATCGGGATCGCGAAGGAGAAGAACAGGAAGATCACCGTGCATGACACTACGATGGTATAGACCGGCGTCACGCCGCTGGCTTCGACCGCCTTGGCGCCCCAGACGAAGAGCACCGAGAGGATCGCGCCGACCCAGATCGAGTGCACCGGCGTGCGATGCTTCTTGGACACCGACGCCAGGGCCTTGGAGAACGGCAGTCCACCGTCGCGCGAGAAGGCGAACATCATGCGCGAGATCGAGGTCACCGTGGCCAGGCCGCAGAGCCACTGCGAGATGACGATGGCCGCGTACAGGATGGTCTTGAGCGTCGTCGGGATCTGGCTGTCCATGGCCCAGAAGAACACGTTCCAACCCTGCTTGGCAGCCTCGTCCATGTTCGGCAGCACGAGCACAAACGCACACAGCATGATGTAGCCGAACAACGCCGACCACCAGACCGAGCTGATGATGCCGCGTGGAACCGAGCGCGCGGCATTCTTCGTTTCCTCGGCGGTGTGCGCGGACGCGTCATAGCCGGTGATGGTGTAGATCGGCAGCAGCAGCCCCAGCGCGAACACCCAACCGCCCGACACCGGCGGCCAGACATTGGCGCCGGCTTCACCGGAGTAGTTCGAGAACGTAAACAGTCGGCTGAACTCGTAGCTCGGTGCGTAGGCCAGGCAGGCGATGGTGAGCCCGAGTGCTGTGGTAAAGATCAGGTAGCCCGAGAAGTCGGTCAGCTTTGCCGTCAGGCCGATGCCGAAGTGATTGACCAGGGCCATGGCACCGGTGATGACCACCAGGAAGATCACCAGGTGCGTCATGGAGTCGGTAAAGCCGAATTGCGTGCCGAATGCCCCGATGAAGAAGTAGTAGGTGCCGACATTGATCGCGCCCAGCACCGTCACCAGGCCAAGCAGGTTGAACCAGGCCGTCAGCCAGCCGGTGAAGCGATTGCCAAGGATCGAGCCCCAATGGTACAGGCCGCCTGCGGTCGGGTAGGCCGACGCGATTTGCGCCATGGCGATCGCGAACACACCGGAAATCAGGCAGCCCAGGGGCCAGCCGACGCCGATCGCCGCTCCGCCTGCGCCCGAGGTTGCCTGCGCCAGCGAATTGATGCCGCCGGACAGGATGCAGATGATCGAGAAGGAAATCGCGAAGTTGGAAAATCCGCCCATGCTGCGGGCCAATTCCTGCGCGTAACCCATGCTGTGCAATTGCCGCGTGTCTTCGTCGTGCCGGGTATCACCCGATGCTGTGCTCATGTTGTATCCCCTTGAAGTTGTGCCGAACGAACTCCCCTGATCCAGCCGTCTTTAACCTTCACACCTGGCCGCACATCGCGGCGGCGATGACCTGTGCGGCCGCGTCGCGGTCGAATTTGCGCGGATTGCCGCCGGCGCTGGGATCGACCGCGGCCATCTCGGCCAGCAAGCCGGCCCGCGCCTCGTCCACGCCAAGCTCGGCCAGCGTATGCGGAACGCCAATGCGCGCGCGCAGTTCCAGCACGAAGGCCAGGAAGCCGTCGAAATCCGGCTGCGCCAACCCCATCCACGCCGCCAGCCTGGCGATGCGTTCTTCGATCGCCGGTCGGTTGAAGACCAGCACGTAAGGCATCAGGGTGGCATTGGTCATGCCATGGTGGGTGTCGAACACCGCGCCGATCGGGTGCGCGAGAGCATGCATGCCGCCCAGGCCTTTCTGGAATGCGGTCGCGCCCATCGCCGCGGCAGCCATCATGTCGGCGCGGGCATCCAGGTCGTCGGGGGCTTCGACTGCGCGCGCCAGCGAGTTGGCAACCAGGCGCATGCCTTCCACCGCAATGCCGTCGGCAAGCGGATGGAAGCCGGGCGCGCAATAGGCCTCCAGGCAATGCGACAGCGCATCCATGCCTGTCCCCGCGGTAATCCGCGGCGGCATTCCAACGGTGAGCGCGGGATCGCAGATGACCACCTTGGGCATCATCAGCGGGTGGAAGATGATGCGCTTGGTGTGCGTGCGGGAATCGGTGAGCACGCCGGCGCGCCCGACCTCCGAACCGGTGCCCGCCGTGGTCGGTACGGCGATGATCGGCGCAATGCCGGCCGGGTCTGCCCGCGTCCACCAGTCGTCAATGTCCTCGAAATCCCAGACCGGACGCGACTGCCCGCTCATGAAGGCGACCAGCTTGCCCATGTCCAACCCGCTGCCGCCGCCGAACGCGACGACGCCGTCGTGGCCGCCGGCGCGATACGCCGCCACGCCTGCGTCCAGGTTGGCCTCGACCGGGTTGGGCCGCGCATCGCCGAACAGTGCGCAGCCCAGGCCTGCATCGCGCATGCTCGACAATGCCGCGGTAGTGATCGCTGCCGTCGCCAGGCCGCTGTCGGTCACCAGCAGCGGCCGCAGGATGCCTTGCGCGCGGCACACGGCCGGCAGTTCGGCAATGCGGCCAGCGCCGAATTTCACCGCAGTCGGATAGTTCCAGTTTCCGATCCGCGTGCTCATGTGCGTGGCCTGATGTTCATGGGTCGATCCCGTGCCGGAGGTGGAATGATTTGGGCCGGGTCAGGGTTTCATAGCCGACCCGCGACAGGGTGGCGCCACGCCCGGTTTGCTTCACGCCGGTCCAGGCCAGGGCCGGGTCCAGGTAATCGCAGCGATTCATGTAGAAGGTCCCGGTATCGACCCGCGCGCCGATCGCTTCAGCGGCGTCCAGGTCGGCGGTCCAGACCGATGCGGTGAGCCCGAATTCGCTGTCGTTCATCCAGTGCACCGCGTCGTCGTCGTCACGCACTTTCATGATGCCGACCACGGGGCCGAAGCTTTCATCGCGCATCACCGACATGCGGTGGTCGACGTCGACCAGGACTTGCGGTGCGAGATACGCCGAGCCCGGGTGATCGGCGGGGAACAGCGCCGGATCGAGCAGTGCGCGGGCGCCCATCGCCTGGGCTGCCGCAATCTGGCCGCGAACGAATTCGGCCGCGGCCGGCCGGACCACCGGCCCGAGCGTGGTGGCTTCGTCCAGCGGATTGCCGAGCACGTACCGGCGGGTGAGATCGACAAAGGCTTCCACGAAATCGTCGAACCGACGTTCGTGCACGTAAATGCGCTCGATGCCACAACAGCTCTGCCCGGAATTGAAGAAGCTGCCATCGACCAGGTTCTCGACGGCGTGGGCGAGGTTT
The DNA here is from genome assembly GCA_046596115.1 of Arenimonas sp. Classification (GTDB taxonomy): domain Bacteria; phylum Pseudomonadota; class Gammaproteobacteria; order Xanthomonadales; family Xanthomonadaceae; genus Arenimonas. The sequence continues at coordinate 13,591 of JBKJMY010000040.1, read as the reverse complement.
GCATCTTCGCGCACGTAGGCCGGGTCCTTGCCGCCAAGCTCCAGTCCCAGGCCCAGGAAACGCCCGACCGCTGCGGATTCCATCGCCTGGCCACCGCCGACCGAGCCGGTGAAGTTGACCTGCTGCACCCGGCCGGAGCCGATCAGCGCAGCGGTCTGTGCATGGTCCATCACCAGGTTCTGGAACAGGCCCTTGGGCAGCTGTGCATGCTGGAACGCTTCGGCGAAGCGCTCGCCAACCAGCAGCGTCTGGGTTGCGTGCTTGAGCAGCACGGCGTTGCCTGCCATCAGCGCGGGGATGATCGAGTTCACTGCGGTGAGGTAGGGATAGTTCCAGGGCGCGATGACCAGTACTGTTCCCAGTGGCTCGCGCTGGATGCGGCGGCGGAAGCCGGCCTTGTCCCCGAATTCGATCGGGGCCAGCGACTCGGCTGCGATCGCGATCATGTGCCGGGCGCGCTCCTCGACCCCGCGCAGTTCACCGGCGCCAAAGCGCACCGGCCGCCCCATCTGCCAGGCCAGTTCGGGAACGATCGCCTCGCGCATCGACAGCAGCGCATCCACCGCCGCCGAACACAATGCCGCGCGCTCATCGATCGGCCGGCGCTTCCACTGCGCCTGCGCGTGGCTGGCCGCATCCAGCGCGGCGGTAATGTCCGCGGGGTCGGCGAGGCGACGCTCGACGTAGACCAGTCCGTCGACCGGGGACACCAATTGGATTTGGCGCGACATGGCCGCCTCAGTACCGTTCGAAGCCACGGCGCAACTCCCAGTCGGTCACCCGTCGATCGTATTCGAACTGTTCCCAGTCGGCGGTGCGCACGTAGTGATCGACCACTTCGTCGCCGAAGGCGCTGCGCAACATGGACGAGCCGCGCAGCGCGGCCGTCGCCTCGCGCAGGGTCTTGGGGACTTCAGCCAATGCTTCGCCCCGGTAGGCGTCGCCATCGAAGGGCGCGCCAAGTTCGAGCTGTTCGTCGATGCCGGCCAGGCCGGCGGCGATCAGGGCGGCGAACGCCAGGTAGGGGTTGAGGTCTGCGCCACCGATCCGGCATTCGATCCGGATACTCTTGCCGCCTTCTGCACACAGTCGGAAGCCGGCCGTGCGGTTGTCGCGGCTCCACACTGAACGCGTTGGCGCAAACGTACCGACCTGGAAGCGCTTGTAGGAATTGATGTAGGGCGCGAGGAAGCAGGTGATGTCGCTGGCGTATTTCAGTTGGCCCGCGACCCAGGTGCGCATCAGCGGCGACATCCCGAACTCCGACTGCGGATCGAAGAACAGCGGCTTCTTGCCGTCGAGGTCCCACAGCGAGTTGTGGATATGGCTGCTGGATCCGGCGAGATCGTAATTCCACTTGGCCATGAAGCTGATCGCCTTGCCCTGCAGAAGGGCGATCTCCTTGGCCGCATGCTTGATGATCACGTGCCGGTCGGCCATTTCCAGCGCGTCGCAGTAGCGCACGTTGATTTCTTCCTGGCCCGGGCCCCACTCGCCCTTGGAGTTCTCCACCTCGATGCCGGCAGCCTGCAACTGCTTGCGCAGCGCGCGCATCACCGGCTCCTCGCGCGTGGTCTGCAGGATGTTGTAGTCCTCGATGTAGCGTCCGGCGGTCTTCGGTGACTGGTAGTTGCCCGCGTGGATCGACTCGTAGCTCTCGTCGAACAGGTAGAACTCCAGCTCGGACGCGAACATGCCGCGCAAGCCGCGCTCTTCAAGGCGCGCGATCTGCCGCTTCAGGATCCCGCGCGGGCTGTGCGGCAGGTCGACGTGGTGGTGGTCCTGCACGTCGCACAACACCAGTGCCGTGCCCTCGAGCCAGGGCACGCGGCGCAAGGTGGACAGGTCCGGCTTGAGCACGAAGTCGCCATAGCCCTGTGTCCAACTGGCCGCCGCATAGCCCGGCACGGGCTCCATGTCGATGTCATTGGCGAGCAGGTAATTGCAGCAGTGCGTTTCGTCCTGTCCGCTGTCCAGGAAAAACTCCGCCTGGAAGCGCTTGCCGATCAGGCGCCCCTGCATATCCACCATGCAGCCAAGCACGGTGTCGATCTCACCGGCTTCCACCGCGCGGCGCAGTGCATCGATGTCGAAGCGGGGAGCGGTCATGCGTTGTTTCCTGTGCCAAGAGGGCGGGATCGGAGGTCGAGTTGGTCGGGGCGGTGGTTGCTCATGGCAACGGCCCTGCAAGGGTGTCGGGGGTCGCGGGCAGCCCGGCACGCGCCGTGCGCAGCGCGGAAGCGATGCGGACTGCCCAGGCGGCGATCGAGGCGGTGCCATCGAGCAAGTCGTTGCGAACCTCGATCATCGCGCCGTGCAGTCCGCGCGACTCTGCGTGCCGCTCCATGCTGTGGAACACGCCGTCGTCTGGCCCGTAAGGCAAGTTGTCGCCGACGCACAAGTCCGGGTCGGCGCGCAGCGCCGCCAACAGCGCCTCGGCCAGGGCGCGGTCGCGGCGCGCAATCACGCCGCAGTGCCAGGGTCGTTCGACGCCGTGGTAGCGCGGCGTGAAGCTGTGGATCGACACGACGGTAGGCGCGTCGCCGTTGGCGATGCGCTGGCTCAGCAGGTCGTCCAGCGCCGCATGGAAGGGCGCGTAGATGCGCTCCCGGCGGTGGCTGCGCTCGGCGGCGTCGAGCGCAGCGTTGCCGGGCACCGACGTGCTTTCGCTGCGTTCAACGATTGAGTCGGTGGCATCAACCGGGCGATTCACGTCCAGCAGCAACCGCGAGTAGGTCGCATGCACCAGGGGCGCATCCAGGAGCTTGGCGACTGCGATGGCGAGCGGTAGCGCGCCGAGGTCCCAACCGATGTGCGCGGCCTGGTCCTGGTCCGACAGCCCGAGCCCGGCGTAGCCGGCGGGAATATGCCGGCTGGCGTGCTCGCACACCAGCACGAAGCCAGCCTCGCCGTCGCGGCGATGTACTGCGAACGGGGGGTCGCCCAGGTGTGCATTGGCCAGTTGCTGATCGATGCGTCCTCCAGGCGACCGGCCATCGATCGCTTGTAATAATAATTACAGTGGTATTCAATGCAGCCAGTGGTGTTAAAGCTCTAACAATCCATTCAGCTTGTCAAGGGCCATCGGCGATGTCCAGAACGATCATGGAGCGGCTGCGCGACGGCATCGAGGATTTCCCGGCTACCGAACGCCGCGTCGCCCACCAACTGCTTGCGGAATATCCGGTGGCCGGCCTGCAAACCGCCACGGGTCTTGCCCGAAGCGTCGGCGTCAGTGCGCCAACCGTGCTGCGGCTGGTGGCGCGCCTGGGCTTCGGCTCCTACCTGGATTTCCAGGCCGAATTGCGCGGCGAGCTGAGCGCCCAGCTCAGTTCTCCCCTGGCCAAGCAGAAGGGCGATGCCCGGCGACCGCGGGCCGGGCGGGGGCCGGTGCAACCCGAGTTCGCCGATGCAGTCCAGCGCAACCTGCGCGAGACCTTCGAGTCCCTGCCGCCGGCGGAGTTCGACGGCGCGCTGGCACTGCTTGGCGACCTTCGGTTGCGCATCCACCTGATCGGTGGCCGTTTCACCGACGCGCTCGCGCTGTACCTGTCGGTGCAATTGCGCGTGCTGCGCCCGGGCGTCCGGCACCTGCAGGATCAGGAGTCAAACTGGCGCGACCAGTTGCTCGACATGGGCAAGCGCGACGTGTTGCTGGTGTTCGACATCCGCCGCTACCAACCGAGCCTGCAGCGCCTTGCCCAGGCCGCAGCCGCGCGGCAAGTGCGGATCGTGCTGCTCACCGACCAGTGGCTATCGCCGATCGTGCGCCAGGCAACGCATGTGCTCAGCGCACGCATCGCGGTGCCCTCGGTGTGGGACTCGGGCGTGGCGCTGATGGCGTTGTCGGAAGCGCTGCTGGCCGAGCTGAGCCGGCAGGGATGGGAGCGCAGCCGACGTCGCTTCGAGGAACTAGAGGAAATGCGCGCGCGGCTCGACTCGCCTGGTTGAGTGGCCGTCAGGCGCGTCATCATCGCCCCCGGCATGCATGGCCCGGTGCGCGCGTCGCAGATTTCCGGCGAGCGGTTCGAGCGCGTCGCCGCAGGCGATGCAGGTTTGGGTGCCTACTTCCAGAACGCGATTCGGTCCCGGGCGACGGGTGTGCCGTCGTCGTTGCGTTCGCCCGGCCGCGCCAGGCTGAGTTCGTGCCGCCCGGCGGCCAACGCAGCGACGGGCACCATGACTACGGCGCCACGCTGACCGGTTTGTGGATCCGCACTCATTTCGAACGGCGTAGCTACCGCTCCGCCGTCCAGGCGCAGGTCGATGACCTTGGCAAGACAATCCATGTCCGGTGCCTTGCCAGGGCAGGCAGTGCGCATTGCCTGCAACTGCCTGCGCGGAAGGAACGGCACGAACAACTGCACATACGGCCCGGTGGCAACCCGCGATTCGATCCATGGCCTTGGCAAGTAGATTGACCGGTCCACGGCCGAGTCGGCGTAGTACGCCGGTTGCGATTGCGCGTCGATGCGCAGGGAGGCGTCGAGAATGGGCAGGGAGCCCTCGTCCGCCATCAGCGGCGCCAGGACCACGGTCATGACGCCGCCAATGACCACGACCATCGTCAGCACCATGCGCATCCGGCCTTCGTGGCTGACGTACAGCGTGATCAGCGGGTTGCTGCGACCGCCCATCCCGACGTGGCCATAGACGGCGAGGATCCCCTGGGCGAGCCGCCCGGCGACGCTGTCCTCCCGCAGCAGTCCCGGAAAGAGGCGGTCGGCCTGGCTGGCCAGGATGCCGGGGAGCAGCAATACCCCGAGTACCGAGATGAAGGCCTTGCCTACCGGGATATCCGCGCCGAACAGGGCGCGCATCGCCACCACCGCGGCCAGCCCGATCGCAACCATCATGATCGGGATTAGCAGCAGCATAGCCACGCCCACGCCCGTCCCGAAGACCCGAGTCGCGCGATTGTCCGCAATCTCGATCTCGGCTGCGGCGTCGGGCGCGGCCGATTCGGCGACTCGTCGCGCCAATGGGCCCAAGCGCAACTTGTCCCATCGCACTCCGCCGGGGTAGACCGAGTTCATGCCCACCAGGGCCACCCAGTAGCCGCGCAGGCACAGGTGTGCCAGGAAGGTCAGGATCAGGGTGACCAGTGCGACTTTCGAGTAGATCCACAGCGGTTTCAGCAGTTCCGCATAGTCGTAGGCGGCGCCGTTGATCAGATGGAAAAAGCTGCGATCCAGCAGGGACGGCAACTGCAGCAGTCCAAACGTGGTGGCACCGGACACCAGCAATTCCATTTCCCAGGTCGGCGTGGTGTGGCGCGGGATCGCATCGGCCAGATCAACCGTGGTGTCCGCCTGATCGTGTCGCGGTTGATCGGTCATTGCACGAGCGACTCCCGGGTCGCTGCCAGTCGGGACTGCGCGTGGCGCAGGGCAAAGGGCGGGATCGGCAAGGTGGCGGAAACCAGATTGGCGTTGATGCGTTGTCCTTCTTGCGCGCCCCGGCCGTCGTGCCGGCGCTGCTTTTATAGCACCGGACGACTCGCGGGACGAGGCAGCGACGGCTGCGTTTGCTAGGCTCGCTCCATGCGCTGGGACTCGGGTGGTGGAAAAGCATTGCTGCGCGCCGGACAGGTGCTCGGCGTGCTGTGGGCCAGTCCCATGACGTTGGCGGGGCTGCTTGCGGGTGCCATCGCGGTGCTCATGGGTGCAAACGTCGCATTTTCCGATGGTGCAGTGGTGTTCCGCGGCGTGCCGTTCGGCCCCGGCGGCGCGCTCACGCTGGGCAACACGATCCTCTACACCGGCGCCAGCCTGGATGACTCCTCGCTGACCTATCACTGCCGCGCGCACGGCGGCAGCGATCGCGTGCGCATCGGCGACCACGAGCGTGCCCACGTCTACCAGTACCTGGCATTGGGGCCGCTGTTCCTGCCGCTGTATTTCCTTGGTGGCGGTATCTCGCACCGCAATCGCCTTGAACAGGCGGCGGATCGCTACGCGCTGCATGGCCGCGGATGGTGGCCGTGGAGCGACTAGCGGGGAATGTGCCGCAGCAGGTAGCGGATATCGTCTTCCTGCAGGGAATTGAACTCGACCCCCACGTGGTCCATCGCAACCCGGACAACATGCGCCTTGAGCATGATCGTCTCCTTGTCCTCGAGCGGGAAGTACAGCTTGAGCTCCGCGCCCACGGCCCGATGGAAATCTTCCGGCAGGCCGACGCGCGCGCCGCTCACCGAAAGGTTCAGCACGGACGCGCGATGCTGGTGGCCGTTGGGCGAGACCATGATCGCCTGGTAGGTGTCTTCGCGCGGATGGCTACGATGTTCTTCCATGGTTACGTCTACCGGTTCGCTCAGCCCGGCAGTCCCAGCTTCTTCAGCAGGACCGCGAAACGCGGGTCAGAGCGCAGCCCGCGCAGGGCAGGATCATATTTTACTTCCGCCAACCCACCGTCCCGCTGAACGAAGGCGCGGTCGAGCCATTCAAAGGCCATGTCCGGCTGGTCGCGCCAGGCGTAGGCCTGCGCAATCTGGTAGGCGGCGTTGTAGCCGTAGCCCTTCACCAGGGCATCCAGCGCAATCTGCGACTCGGAGGCATGGCGCATGGTGTGCTGCGCCATGGACTGGCCGAGCATCCGCAACGGCTCGAATTCGATTGCATCGAAGATGGCCAATGCGCGGCGCGGCTGCCGCTGCTGCAATTCGATCATGCCCAGGCGGTACTGCACGAACGGGAAGTCGGCGCGCAGCGCCAGTGCGCGCTGCTGTGCAACCCGTGCCTGGTCCAGGCGGCCGGCGGCTTCTTCGTAGTAACCCAGCGCCTGCCACAAAGAAAACTGCATCGGGTCGCGCTCGGCTGCCTTGCGCGTGGTCGCGATGGCCTCGGGCAGTTGTCCCAGCGACGCCAGCAGCGATCCGTATCCCTGCAGGATGCGAGCATCACCCGGGCTGAGCATGAGCGCCTTCTCGAAATCCTCGCGCGCGCCCTGCCAATCCCAGGTGAGGTTGGCGCGCAGGTTTCCGCGCGCCCAATAGCCATCGGCGAGTTCCGGATCCAGCACGATGGCGCGATCAGCATCCGCCAGCGCCTGCCGTTGTGCGGCGGCAACGCCCGCGGCATCGTTTGCGTAGTCGGCTGCCCACGACTCGGCCATTGCCAGCTGCGCGTAGGCCGGTGCGAACTTCGGGTCCAGTTCGGTCACCTTGCGGAAGGCGTCCACGCGGGCGCGCGCACTTTCGGCGGTGCCGCGGGCGCGTGTCTGCTGCGCTGCCAGGTACTGGGTATAGGCATCGGCAGTGGTCGCACGGTGCTGTTCGGCAGGCTTGGCCTGTGCACCTTCGAGTAACTTGATCTTCAGCGCCTGCGCGACCGACGCCGCGATCTCGTCCTGCAGTGCATAGATGCCTGCCAGTGCGCGGTTGTCGTAGGTCTGGGACCAGACCGGGAATCCGTCGCCCGCGTTGACCAGTTGCACCGTGACCCGGACCCGATCGCCGTCCCTGCGCACGCTGCCTTCCAGCAGCGATCGAACGCCGAGCGCATGGCCTACCTTGCGAACGTCCACATCACTGCCGCGGTAGTGGAACGAGGACGTGCGACCCGCCACACGCAGCCGCGGATCCCGCGCCAGCAGATTGATCAGCTCTTCGGCCAGGCCGTCGGAGAAGTAGGCCTGGTCCTGGCCCTGGCTCATGTCCACGAAGGGCAGGACGGCGATGCTTGCGGCCGGTGCGTCGGCGGACGATTGCAGGGCAGCGGCAGTCTGGGCCGTTGCGCGCGCGACCTGGTCGCGTTTGCGGCTGCTGTTCTGCATGAACATCAGGCTGGCGACCACGATCAGGGCGATCGGCGCCGCGATCATCCAGTGCACCCGACGTTCGGGCCGCGTCATGACCTGGCCGGTGGTGGTGCCCATGGGCGGAATCTGGCCCGGCCGCGGCGCCGACAACAATGCATCGATGCGCGATACCAGGTCCGACCCAGTCTGGATCCGGTGCGCAGGCTCCTTGGCGAGCAACACATCAATCAGGTGCTGCAACCAGCTTAGCGTCGCCGGCAGCTTGGGGATCGGCGCACTCAGGTGCTGCATGCCGATCGCCCAGCCATCGGTGCCCTGGTAGGGCAGCACGCCGGTCAGCAGTTGGTACAGCACGACGCCGAGGCTGTAGAGGTCCGCGCGGCCATCCACTTTGTCGCCGCGCAGTTGCTCCGGGCTCATGTAATGCGGCGTGCCGACGCTGGTGCCTTCGTTGGTCAGCCCGCTCTGCGTCGCCACGGCGTGGGCGATGCCGAAATCTGACAGCACGCAGCTGCCATCCTTGCGGCGCAGGATGTTTTCCGGTTTGACGTCGCGATGCACCACGCCTTGTTTGTGCGCATAGTCGAGCGCCGAGGCGATATCGCGCACGGCACGCAGCGCGGCACGTGGATCGATGCCTCCGGATGGCGTGCCGGCGAGGGTGCCGCCGGGTTCGTAGCCCATCGCCATGAACGGCGTGCCCTCATGGGTGCCGACTTCGTGGATGGCGACGATATGGGGATGGTGCAATTGCGCGGCGAAGCGCGCCTCGCGCAGGAAGCGCTCCGGTGCCACAGGATCCAAGGCGAGTGCGGGCAGCAAGACCTTGAGCGCGACCTCGCGGCCGAGCGATTCCTGCACGGCGAGATAAACCGTCGCCATGCCACCGTGGCCGATGATCCGCTGGATCGAATAGCCGGGGATTTCCAGCACCGACAGTCTCCCTTGACGCCTCTGCCGATCATACAGCGCAGGTCCTGGATCAGCGCGGCAGTCCCATGCGAGCGAGCAAGCGGCCATAGCGCGGGTCGTCGTGCAGCCCGCGCAACAGGGGCTCGGACTTGATATCAACCAGGCCGCCGTCGTGCTGGACAAAAGCGCGATCGAGCCACTCGAACGCACGGTCGTTTTCGTTGCGCCAGGCGTAGGCCACGGCGATCTGGTAAGCGGCAATGAAGCTGTAGTTCTGGATGAGGTCGGCCAGCGCGGGGTCAGCGGCCTGACCCGGTGGTTGCACGAGCACCTTGCCAAGCAGTTGGTAAGGTTTGAAGCTGATGCGGTCGAATTGCTCACGCGCTGCATCCCGATGGCCCTGCAGGAGCTCGAGTTCGCCACGCTGGAACCGGGCATCGATCAAGCCAGGCCTCACGGCCAGCGCGCGGTCGATCGCAATCCGCGCTTGCGCCCATTGTGAATTCACCATGGCCAAGTGTCCCGATTGCAGCCAGCTCCAGGGGTTCAGGGGATCGGATGCAGTGGCCTTGCGGACGAGAATTCCGGCTGCGTCGAATTGGCCCAGTGCTGTGAGCAGGCGCGCATTCAAGGTGAGGAAGCTGCTCGTGCCGGGACTGATCGACAGGGCACGACCGAGGTCCTCGCGCGCCCCATCCCAATCCCAGGAGCTCGTAAATCGCTGCATGCCACGGGTTGAATACGCGCCGGCAAACGAAGGGTCCAGAGCGATCGCGCGGTTGGCCTCGGCAAGGGATTCGCGTTGGAGCTCGGCATGGGTGGCGGCGTTGTCCGAGTCGTCGCTCTGCGCGAACAGCGCATACGCCAATCCGGCGTGCGCCGGCGCGTATGCGGGGTCGAGCGCGACCGCCTTGCGGAATGCGTCGACCGCTTGCTGGTTCTCCGCGATCGATTCGGACATATGGAACTGTCGCGCGCGAAGCAGCTGCGTGTAAGCCTCGGGGCGCGGCGCTCGCACGCTCGGGGCGGCGGCCATCGGCGCGACCGGATGCACTATGTGTGCGACCGCGGCGGCGATTTCCGATTGCAGGGCGAACGCATCATCGGGTTGGCGGTCGTAATTCTGCGCCCACACCTGGAATCCGCTTGCGGCATTGGTCAGGCGCATGGTGATGTGCAGGCCGGCCGCAGTTCTTCGCAAGCTGCCTTCCAGCAGGTTCTCGACGCCGAGATCCCGGCCGATCGACTTCGGGTCCTCACCGCTGTCGCGGAATCGGAATGACGAGGTACGACCGACCACGAGCAGGCCGGGTGTCCGGCTCAGTTCGTTGATGATTTCTTCGGCAAGGCCGTCGGTCAGATAGCGCAGATCGTGTTTCTCGCTGTCATCCGCCAGCGGCAGCACGGCGATCGATCCGCTGGGTGCGACGCCCGTGGCCGCTGCAGCTGGAGTTGCTGCGGCGACTGCGACTGCGCGGGCAACCTTGCCGTCCTGTTTACCGTCGCCCGACAGCCCATGCCAGGCGAACCATGCAGCCAACACGACCGCGAGTACCGCCGCTGCAGCCAAGCCAGGCCAAGGACCGCGACGTGGTGCGCCAGCGCTGGCCTGGAACTGGGTCGAACTGATGGTGGGCACGCCCGGACCGCGCAGCGCGTCGACGCGACGAACCAGCTCCCCACCGTCCTGGATCCGATTGGCCGGGGATTTTGCCAACAGATCGTTCAGCAGGGACTGGTAGCGCGCCAGCGCTGAAGGAAGTTGCGGCAATCCGGCATTGATGTGCTGGACGCCGATCGCCCAGCCGTCTGCGCCGGTGTAGGGCAGTTCGCCGGTCAGCATCTGGTGCAGGACGATGCCCAGGCTGTACAGGTCGGAGCGCCCATCCACTGTCTCGCCGCGCAGTTGCTCAGGGCTCATGTAGTGCGGCGTGCCGACGCTGGTGCCTTCCGTGGTCAGGCCCGACGGCTGCGCCAGAGCATGTGCGATGCCGAAGTCAGACAACACGCAGGTCCCGTCGCCGCGCAGCAGGATGTTCTCCGGCTTGACGTCGCGATGCACCACGCCGCGACGATGGGCGTGCTCGAGCGCGCTGCCTATGTCACGGACCACGCCCAGTGCGCGTCCGGGTTCGAGCGGCCCGTGCAACGCCTGCGCCAGCGTGCCACCGGGTTCATAGGACATCGCCATGTAGGGCATGTCCGCGTGCGTCCCGACCTCATGGATCGCCGCAATGTTGGGATGGTGCAGCTTGGCTGCATAGCGCGCCTCGCGAAGGAAGCGCTCGGTGGCGATCGGGTCGCGTGCAAGTGAGGGCAATAGCACTTTCAGCGCGATCTCCCGGTCCAGCGACTCCTGCAAGGCCAGGTAGACCGTTCCCATCCCGCCGTGCCCCAGGATTCCGCGGATCGAGTAGCCAGGGATATCCATCAGCAGGCGTTCATCCGCAAGTGTCCATCAACAGATGTCCAGCAAAAAGTGTCCTGCAACAGGTGTCCAGAAAAAATTTCCTGCAACAGGTGTCCATCAACGCAGGGATGCGTTGATCCGTGCCAGCACTTCGGGCCCGGGGCAGAGCCGATCGGCGCCGAGCCGGTTGAATGCCTCGTCGGCGGTGTTGAGGTGGCGATGCAGGTCGGCGGCGTCTGGATCCACGAACAACAGTCCGGTGACCACTTCGCCAGCCGCATGGTGCTCCTGCACGTAGTTCATCGCCGCGATCCGGTTGGAGGCATCGTAGTCGGCGTGCAACTTGCGCAGGCGCAGGATCGATCCGTCGTGCTGGGTGACTTCGACCAATTCGCCTTCGCCGTACTCGACCACGATCTCTTCCCGCGTCTGGATCACGTCGATGCGATTGACCGCTTCGTTATGCTCGCGCACGTAGTCGTAACTTTTGGTGCTGCCGGGGTGGTTGTTGAAGGCCACGCAGGGACTGATCACGTCGAGGAAGGCTGCGCCGCGATGGGCGATCGCCGCCTTGATCAACGGCACGAGCTGCTCCTTGTCGCCGGAAAAGCTGCGCGCGACGAAGGTCGCGCCCAGTTGCAGGGCCAGGCCGACCATGTCGATCGGCGATTCGGCGTTGACGACGCCCTTCTTCGAGGTTGAGCCCTGGTCGGCGGTGGCGCTGAACTGGCCCTTGGTCAGGCCATACACGCCGTTATTCTCGACGATGTACACCATGTCCACGCCGCGCCGCATCACGTGCACGAATTGTCCCATTCCGATCGATGCCGAATCGCCGTCGCCGGATACGCCCAGGTAGAGCAGTTCGCGGTTGGCCAGGTTGGCGCCGGTCAGCACCGAGGGCATGCGGCCGTGCACCGTGTTGAAGCCATGCGAATTGCCCAGGAAATAGTCTGGCGTCTTGGAACTGCAGCCGATGCCACTGAGTTTGGCCACGCGGTGTGGCTCGACATCCATTTCCCAGCAGGCCTGGATGATCGCCGCCGAGATCGAGTCGTGCCCGCAGCCGGCGCATAGCGTGGACACCTTGCCTTCGTAGTCGCGCCGCGTCCGGCAGACCTTGTTCTGGGTCAGTGACGGGTGGTGCAGCTTGGGCTTGGCGATGTAGGTCATGGCGCGGCCGTCCTGGATGCCATTGGATTCGCTTGCGGATCTGCCGCCCGCTGCGGGGCCGCCTGCGGGCGGGCAGCCTGCGCTGCGGCAGCCTTCGCTGCGGCGTGCCGCTCTGCGGCATGCTGCTCTGTGGCGTGCTGCAATTTGGCGATGCGCACTACGATCTCCGAGGCGATGAAGCGCGCGGTAATCGGCGTGCCGTCGTAATGGCGCACCGAGTCCAGCTGCGCCGGATCGATCTCGAGTTCGTTCACCAGCAGGCTGCGCATCTGTGCGTCGCGGTTCTGCTCGACCACGAACACCCGCTCGTGCGCGGCGATGAATTCCGGTACCGAGGCAGGGAACGGGAAGGCGCGCAATCGCAACGTGTCCAGGTGGATGCCCTGTGCACGCAGCAGTTCGATTGCCTCCGCCAGCGCGGGACTGGTGGAGCCGAAGAAGATCGCGCCCAGCCGCGTTGGCGCGCGCGCCTGTTCAATGGCCGGCTGTGGAACCAGCGCTTTGGCGGTTTCGAATTTCCGCAGCAGGCGCTCCATGTTGTACAGATAGTCCGGACCCGCCTCGGAGTAGCGCGCGTAGGCATCCTTGGTGGTGCCGCGGGTGAAGAAGCCACCGCGGGTTGGATGCGTGCCCGGATAGGAGCGGAACGGAATGCCATCGCCATCCACGTCGAGGTAGCGGCCGAAATCGCGGCCGGCCTCCAGTTCCTCGGCGGTCATGACCTTGCCGCGGTCGTAGGCCTTGCCCGCGTCCCATTCAAACGGGGCGCACAGGCGCTGGTTCATGCCGATATCCAGGTCGGTCATCACGAACACCGGCGTCTGCAATCGATCGGCAAGGTCGAGCGCGGCCGCGGCAAAGTGGAAGCACTCGTTCGGGTCTTCAGGCAACAACAGCACATGCTTGGTGTCGCCATGCGAGGCATAGGCGCAGCTGAGGATGTCGGCCTGCTGGGTGCGGGTCGGCATGCCGGTGGACGGCCCGCCGCGCTGCACGTCAATGATCGTCACCGGGATTTCGGCGAAATAAGCCAGACCGATGAACTCGTTCATCAGTGAAATTCCGGGACCCGATGTCGTCGTAAACGCACGTGCACCGTTCCAGCCAGCACCGGTGACGATGCCAATCGAGGCGATTTCGTCCTCGGCCTGGATGATCGCGTAGCGATGTTCCTTGGTTTCCGCGTCGACGCGATATTTCTGGCAATAGTGTTCGAACGCTTCGGCCAATGACGACGACGGCGTGATCGGATACCACGCACAGACCGTCGCGCCGCCATAGACACAGCCCAGCGCCGAAGCGCTGTTGCCGTCGATGAAGATGCGGTCACCGACC